>DPYO01000044.1 GCA_003535775.1 Fidelibacterota bacterium
CGGGAGAGAGAATTGCTGCAGAAAATGCAATGGATTATCTAGGGGGTTTTGCGCTGGGATTGGATTTAACAGACAGGACACTTCAGAAGGAATTGAAAGAGAGGAAACTGCCATGGTTTTTGGCAAAATCATTTAAAAATTCAGCAGTGGTTTCAACTTTTTTTCAGCCGGACATGGGAAATTGGACAGAAACGTTTTGGCTGAAAATAAACGGCAATGTAGTTCAGAAGGGGCAAATGGATGATATGGTGTTTGATATTCCTTTTCTAATTGAATTTTTATCCAGCCGATTACCCCTTTTAGAAGGCGATATAGTGTTTACTGGAACTCCTGAAGGAGTGGGAACGGTAGAAAAGGGAGATGTTCTGGAGTTGGGATTGGGAGAATCGGTACTGAAAACAATACGATTTAGGTAAACGTCCTTAATTCCTGAGAAGTATAAGCTTCAAGAAAAGGATGGAGGGCCCCATTTGTAGCCAGGATATTATCATTATAGATTGAAAAGGGTTTTCCATCCATTCGGGTGACTGTGCCTCCTGCCTCTGTTAAAATAAGATAACCAGCCGCCGTATCCCAGGGGTGCAAATCAAATTCCCAGAATCCATCTACTATTCCCATGGCTACATGGCATAAATCTACTGAAGCTGCTCCGAGCCTGCGCACTCCCTGCGTTTTATCAGTTAATATTTGAAATAATCTCATGTTTGTCTTCCATTTGTCATTATGATCATATCCAAAACCTGTTACGAGCAACGAATCAATAAGTGATGATACGTTGGATACATTGATCGGAGATCCATCACAAGTGGCTCCCTGCCCCTTTAGCGCGGTAAATAGCCTTTTTGCGGGCAATTCTAATACGATTCCTACAAGTGGTTTGCTTTTGTGAAAAACACCGATGGATACCGCAAATGAAGGGTATCCATGAACAAAATTTGTGGTACCATCCAATGGATCAATGACCCATTGATAATCAGCATCAGGAAAAGAGGGGCCTGATTCTTCGGTCAGAATTCCATGCTTGGGAAATTCTGCGTGAATTATTGAACAAATTAATTCCTCTGATTCTTTATCAGTTTTGGTCACAAGATCCGTTTTACCTTTATAATCAGGTATCCTGGGTTTATCCAGTGCAAATAAAATCAATTCTGCAGCTGATTTACCAGCGCGAATGGCCACATCATGGATGTGGTTAAGGTCAGGCATTATTTCTGATAAGGTGTATGCTTTTGAGAAAAATAAGTTTGGGTCATTTTCTTCAGTGCTGTTGAGAGGAAGATAATGGCAATTAAATTTGGAAATGTCATGAATCCTAAAGCGGCATCTCCAAATGCCCAAATGGCTTCCAATTCTGCAATGGCACCGATGAAAACAAAAAGGAGGAATATCCATTTATACGGCATGATGGCCTTACGTCCAAATAAGTAAACCGCAGAACGATCACCGTAGAATGACCAGCTAATCGCAGTTGATACAGCAAAAAGTAATACGGAAATTGTTACAATTTTATCCCCGTAACTGAAAATAAAACCCAAGCCCTCTTTAAATGCATATGACGTTAAGAGACTACTGTTAAATAACCCCACATTAAGTATGTCTTTAATATGAGGCAAATTTTGATCAGTAATATTCATGTAGAATTGTGTGTGCTGCCAGGCACCGGTTATGATGATAACTAGACCTGTAAGCGTACAGATTATGATTGTATCGATAAAGGGTCCTAACATGGCTACGGAACCCTCACGGATAGGATATTTTGTTTTGGCAGTTGAGTGAGCGATCGCTGCGCTTCCTTGTCCTGCTTCATTAGAATATAGACCTCGTTTAATTCCCCACAGCATTGTGAGCAATATTCCACCACCGGTTCCAGCGATAGTTGCAGGTGGATTGAACGCCATTTTAAATATTAATGCAAAGCTTGATCCAATTTTATCGAAATTGACAAGAATTATAATTAAAGCAAAGAGTACGTAAATAACGCCCATTATGGGAGCTAGGAAACTGGTGACGTGACCAATTCTCTTAATTCCACCAATGATGACCATTCCGATAATTCCTACTAGAATAACGCCGTTGATCACTTGCTGGATGGATAATTCGAATCCAGTCCACATATGATGTTTTAGGGTAAGGAAATGTTGTGTACCTAATACTTGGGATACTTCCGAATAAATTTGATCAGAAACCGTGAAAGCTTGAATGGCATTTCCAGTGGCAAAAGAGCATATAATTGCAAATGAAGCAAAGGCCACAGCCATCCAACGCCAATTGCGGCCCATTCCGGACTCAATTGTATACATGGGTCCTCCAGCGGTTAAACCATCGCTACCTATTTCCCTGTATTTTAATGATAGTGAGCTTTCTGCGAATTTTAGTGTTGTACCGAAAAAAGCAGTGACCCACATCCAAAAGATTGCTCCCGGACCGCCATAATATAGTGCGGTGGCTACACCGGCAATATTTCCGATTCCCACCGTGGCAGATAGAGCCGTCGTCAACGCGCGAAAATGATTTAAATCCCCTTCATCTTCCGGATCATCGTAAATACCGCGAGTAACATTTACTCCGTGTTTAAAATATTTTAATTGTGGAAAGCCCAGCTTGATCGTGACGAATATTCCAGTTCCCACCAATGCGATAACCATGAGTGGGATCGGGGAGAATGATGGAAATGACCAAATTCCTTCATAAAATTCTACCCCAAAGATGGCTAAAATAAGTAAAATGACCGCGAATGAAATAATTCCTGCCTTTGATCTGTCCATGGCTTCCTTCCTGCAAAGTTTGAAATATAATTTGCTTGTTCTACGAAATTGTTATAAAAATCAAGCCATAAAATGAGTATATTTTTTTATTAAAAAAACTGAATTATCACTTCCATATATTTAAAGAGGAAAAGTATGCAAAACATTGCGAAACAGTTTATTTATATTTTTAGCCTATTGTTAATTTTAACATGTGAAGATAAAAAAGCACCAACATTAAATAAGATTTATATAGCCTACCAAGGTACAGAAAAAGTTGGTGTATTAAACGGAGAGACAGGTGAAATTATTAGAGAAGTTGATGTAAATATTTCACCTATGGGTGACAATCCCCATTATATTGTAATTGATGAGGTCAACAATTTTTGGTATGTAACACTTCTTGAGTCTGGATATGTACTTAAATATGATTTAATTACAGATGAATTAATATCATCAATAAAAATAGGAAATATGCCCGCTCTCATGGAGATAGATACAGAAAATAATTATCTTTATGTTTCCCGTTTTATGCCGATGATGGGGATGGAAACCTCATCAACTTATGTACACAGAATTCATACTGTGACTTTGGTAAAAGATAGCATTGATGTAGGAGCATCTTCTCCCCATGGAATTGCATTAAGCAATGATGGAAGCACTCTATGGGTTGCCAGCAATCAATCATCTCATTTTTTCAAGATTGAAACTTCCCGTTTCAATGAAGATGGATACCAACCAGACAATTATAAAATTGATGAAAGTGTTCAAGACAGTTATAATTTTAATGATGGTACCTATGAACCTTTGGAGCTTGTACTTAATTCTAATGGTCAGGAGTTATTCATTAGCTGTTCAGACATGATGATCAATGAGATTCGCTCTTTTTCAACGGAAAGCGGCGCTCTTTCAAATGTGTTTGAACTTGACATGACTGGTAGGCAGCCCTGGCACATTGTTATTGATCCTGTGCAAAGTATTTTGTATAGCGCTAATAGAATGGGAAATACGGTGTCCGTTGTTGATCTTAACTCCGATGAAATAACTTATATTCTGGATGACACAATGAACATGCCTCATGGAATTGGAATTTCATCCGATGGTTCAAGAGTATTTGTTACCAGCAGTGCCATGATGGGTGGCGGTGCGAGTTATCTACATGTTATTGACACATCGACAAATACGGTGATAAATAACTTCAATTTAGGAACAGATGTGACTGCAGCAGGATTGGCCGTGATGCAGGGCACATGTTCAAATTGTGATTAAATCACTAAATAAAACTTTAAATGGTATATTTATAATTTGTTTTATTTCTTGTGATAATGGGAATGACATGCAAATTACTATTCCGCCCGATCCACCACCAATTCAGGAATCATTCAAAATTACTGATTTTGAATCTGCAGAAACGTGTAAACAATGTCATCCAAATCACTATGAAGAGTGGTCTGGTTCAATGCATGCATATGCATTAAAAGATCCAGTCTGGTTTGCTTTACATTCAAAAGAACAAACACATTTTCAAGAAAATGAGAATTTTGATCTTGGTCAATTTTGTATTATGTGTCACTCCCCGATTGCTTTTTTAACAAATACGATTCCTGATCCAGCTTCATTAACCCTTGAATCTTCAAGTGAACTATCCTCACAAATTAGAGAAGGCGTTACATGCAGTTCCTGCCATGCTGTTACATATGCTTCACCAACAACTAATGTCAATTCGAATGAAGGGACTCTTGATGGGATAGAATATTTTTTTCATACTGATACTGTTAATCATATCAAGTATGGACCTATTGAAGATCCAATTGCTTCTTCGTATCATCAATCAGAGTTTAATCCCCTGTATCGTGAATCAGAATATTGTATGGGATGTCACAATTTGACTATTGATGGAATTGGTGCAGAGATGACATTCGACGAATGGAGTGGTACCGCATATCAAGCGATGGGATTTGAATGTCAAACCTGTCATATGGAATCCTATTCTGGGTATGCTGTAGACATAAATATTGAACCAGATGCACCTTTTAGAGATAACTTACACAGGCACAACTTTGCAGGTATTGACCAGACACTAACGGATTTTGGGGAAGAAGATGCCCAGGCTGAAGCAATTTATCAATTGCTTTCAACAGCAGCAGATATCGCTATTGTTTCTGAAGTACCACAATATGTTTATGAAAGTGACACTCTGTTAGTTCAGGTTGGTATAACAAATAATGCAGGACATAATTTACCCACTGGTGTCACATTTTCACGGCAGCTCTGGTTGGAAGTATTAGTCAACTCGGGAGAAAATACCTTTTATAGAAGCGGGCACTTAAATAACAATAAGGATTTGTATGATTTTTATATAGACCCTTTAGAAGAAGAGGACCCGGATCTTATTATTTTTAATACCGTTCTTTATGATGCTGAAGGCGACTCGGGTCTTAGGAATGTATCAGTAGAAAGAATGGCTTATATGAGTGATTACACAATTCCAACAAATGGTTCAAAAATAGTTACTTATGAAATACCTATTCCTGAAAATATGTCTAATTCTTTAAAATTTTCAGCAAGACTTCGTTTTCGTGCGCTTCCACCATTTTTTCTCCGTGAACTTGTACCGGGAGCTGATGAGACAAAGCTTACAATTTTTGATCTTGATTCTATATCTATAGAAATCCCAATAATTCAAGACTAATCCATGAAACAATTTTTAATCATTTTTCCAGTCTTTCTATTTTCACAAACGTTTCAGCGGGATATAAATCCATTTCCGATGATTCTTTTTGAAGATGAATTATTAGCACCTTTTATAGGTGGATTTAACAAACCTAATCCCAGATTTCTAGATTGGAATGAAGATGGATTGATTGATCTTTTTCTAAGGGATGAAGACGGTTATCTACAGTACTATAAAAATATTGGATCCGCATCAAATCCAGAATTTCAACTTCAGACAAAAGCCTTCCAGGAACTATATGTGGGAATATGGTTTTCTTTTCTGGATTTTGATTTTGATGGTGACGTTGATTTACTTTGTCAAACATCTGGAACCTATTACATCTCAGCTTATGAGAATATATCTGGAGAATTTCAACTTAGAACGGAACAGTTATTAGACGACATTGGCAGTCCAGTTTTTGGTTCTCAAGCTGACATACCAACTTTAGCCGATATAGATGGAGATAACCTGGAAGACCTTTTTATGGGAAATCAAGCCGGAAAAGTTATATACTATAGTAATATTGGTACCACAGATGGATTGCCTGTCTTTCAATATATAACCAATTATTTT
>DPYO01000197.1 GCA_003535775.1 Fidelibacterota bacterium
TTCCAAGTAACTGAACACCTGTGGTAATTCCCGATCTATATCCCTTAATTCTAAATCAGCAAGGATGGGATGATCCTTCTTAGCAGGAATCACAGAAAAATATCCTTCTCCACTCAGCTTGTGAAGAACTTTGGACTCGGGAAGTTTCAAGGCAGTTACAGCATGAAGCGATAATTTTTCGGTCTGTTTGTCTCCTGCAAACCAAATTATCCCACCACCCCTTTGTAGAAAAGTCTGAATATCCTCTACTGCTTCATCTGATAAATTACCAGGATTATGAAGGATTAAAACATCTGTTTCATCCAGATACAATCTTTCCGGATCGGGATCTACACGAGAATCCAGCAACAAAAACCCGGCTTGATTATCAATTGAAGATAACCCCATCTCCAAAAGAAAAATTTCCTCTGCAGTTCGTCCTACCAAGGTGCAGGCAATTTGTTCCGGTATAGACAGTTCAAATGTCCATACATTATCAAATACAAAATCATCCTCCAACAGTTCAACCCGGCCTTTGATCAACCCGCTTTTCCCTGGATAGGCCTGAAACATAAACTCTTTAGACTGGAAAGGTTGAAAGGTTGAAACAACTTGTCCAAGCCGTTTTTCATTCAAGAATAATTCTACAGGATGGTTTCTTTTGTCCAGAGTACCGTCATTCACAATATTCGTATTTAACTTAAGGAGATGATTCGGAAGACGAATCTGACTTACCGCGGTGACTTGGCGAATGGATAAATTATCCTTTGGTACCCCTTGACCAAGACAGTAAAACCTCCATTGAGGACGAGCAGTGTCCAGTCTCATCTCAGCTAAAAAGGATTCAGATTCCGGCAAAGACTGAATATCGCTCAAGATAAAACATTCCCTGTTAGGCTCCTTCACTTTGAGGTTTTGCAATACGGAATTCACAGTAACCCATAAATGGTCTGTAGAAAATGTCTGCGGAATAGCCGCAACAACATTCCGGAGTGATGTATCCCCTGGTTTTCCATTGAACACACGTTTTGCCGGGTTAGTATGATAGATCTCAATCCTTGTCTGCCCTTCAAAAGAATCTGCAATTTCCAAGGCGGATTCCTTAGCGTTTTCCAGTAGAGTAATTCCATCTGAAACCAGGGACATACTGGCAGAATTATCTACAAAGATTATAACTCTTGTTTCTTTCTCTGCCGCCATCCAACCGGGTACAAATCCCTGTTGTACCGGACGAGCAACCATCAGTATCAGGCAGATGATCACCAAAATCCTGAGAAGAACTAAAAGCAATTGTCTTAATTTTAGCCGTCTGATGGTTTTATGCTCAAGTTCCTTGATGAAGCGCAGGGTACTGAATTCCACATCACGTGTATGCCTTAAACTAAGAAGATGAATAATAATTGGAATTGATGCTGCCGCAAGTCCCCAGAGAACAGTAGGAGATAAAAATGTCATACGCTTAGACTACTCAAAAACATCATTATGGTTCCAGATATTATAGGAATTCGTATATTGTCATCCACAGGCAAAGGAATAAGCTCGGCGATCATGGCAGAAACAGCACCCCCTGTTCTGACCCAAACTGACATCCCCGGGAAACAGACAGAGACCATCAAACAAACAACCAAGCCCGCTAGAGTGCCCTCAACCGTTTTATCCCAAATATGAATCTTTCCAAACTGAGATCCAAATAGTGCCGCAACTGTGTCACCTAACCCCATGAATAAAAGTGCAAGAATTGCGATTTCTTTTTGAAATAAAGCTACCGTTAGAAAAGATCCTATAACCACCCAGGTCGCCCCTGTTAGTCGCCCATCTAACTCGTGAGTTCGAAGCATAAAATTAAACATTTTTCCGAAAATAGTCTTTATCCAACCAATCCGGGTCCTAGAGAAATCTAGAAAAATAAAAATAACCGATAAACAAAATAAAATTATTAACATGTGGATTTTGGAAGGAAAAAGGAACAGATAACCAACAGGAATAATAATGTTTGTTAAATGAATCAGTTTTCGAGAAACTTCACCTCTGTTGATCATACAGTCTATTTATTCATCATTTGATTGAAAATATCATTAATATCAAGTATACTTACTGTAATATCTATTTTTTTAGGACTCTCAAGAACTGTATCTTCCTTAATAGACTGATCCAAAACTGTGAATGGAATTAGATCCTCATTTTGTTCATACGATACCTTCCCCAACCTCAAACCAGCCTGCTCTAATTCAAATTCAGCTTTTTCTTGGCTGAGCCCAAAGAGATTAGGGACCTGGAAAAAATTTGGGGGCATACCCTTGCTGATGGTTAAATGTACTCCCCAACCCCTCTTAAGCAGATCATTCCCTTTTGGTGATTGCCAGGCAACAGTCCCTTTGGGGTACATAGGGTTGTATTCTGTATAAATCGTATCTATAGCTAAACCTAACTGATGGAGCATAATCTCAGCACTTCTCTGCGACTGACCAAGTAGGTTTGGAACTGGAACCATTTTCTCAGGCTGGGCAATTTTTAGCCTTATAGTCCGGCCCGGTTTCACCCGGGAATCCGGTAGAGGAAATTGATCAATAATATTATTGGGGGTTACAAGATTCGTTAACACTGTATCCTCTACAATTCCTTTAAATCCTTCAGAAAGAAGACGAGAAAGAGCAATTTCCAAAGGAAGATCTTTCACATCTATAAGATATCGAGTCTGACCAAACCGGACATAAGCTGGCATCAAAATAGTTTCCATGATCAATAGAATGATACAGGAAATAATGAAAATGACAATCACAAAATGAAATAGTTTTTTCATAACATAAGATCTATGGTCATCAGGTTCCTAACTGATCTCCTTCCTTAATGGAAGCTCCTTGGAGAAATTCTTGGATATCCATCCGTTTTTTTCCTTCCTTCTGGAGAGACTGAATAAATAAACCACCTTCACCTGTCTGAACCAATAATCGCATCTTCGTCCGCTCGATGATTGTTCCAGGTGTTAATTGATAATTCTCATTTACTAGAGACGTATGGAATATTTTAATCCATTTACCATTCAAAGTCGTATGGGCACCTGGTTTTGGATTTAGTCCTCGAATCTTATTTGTAATATTCACAGCAGTATCATTCCAGTTAATAATCCGTTCTGCCGGTTGAACCTTTGGTGCCTGAGTTGCAATTGAATTGTCCTGTTTGACAGAAGTAATACTTTTTTCCATAAGATTATTAATAGTTTTCAGAAGAAGACTCGATCCAATTTGACTCATTCTTTCAGAGAGGGTGCCATACGTATCATCAGGGTGGATAGTTACCTTTTCCTGATACAAGACATCTCCCGTGTCCACCGATGGTTTTAACAGAAAGGTTGTAAGCCCAGTGACTTTATCCCCTTTCATTATTGCTCTTTGGATTGGTGCTGCACCACGATAAGCAGGAAGCAGCGAACCATGTAAATTCACCGAACCAATTGATGGTATTAAGAGTAATTCCTTTGGGAGAACCCGGTAAGCTACAATTGCAAATAGATCTGGGTTCAATTCTGTTAGCTGATCAATCAAATCAATAGAATTTAACAAACCTGCATGAATTACTGGGATGTTCAATTCACATGCAGCAGCGTCAATTTGTGATCGACGTTCCTTATTACCTCTGCCCATTTTCTTTGGTTGATTCGTCATCACTGCGGTTACATGGTGATCAGATTGAACCAAACATTTCAGGCACGTAACAGCAAATTCCGGATTACCCATAAAAATAATACGCATAGTAATTATACTCTACAAATAAATTGATTAAAACAAGATATCAAAAAGGATTCTATATTATCTGAATCCACTTTGAGCTTACATGTTTGTCTTGAATATTTCTTTGAATATTAAAGGAGAATTCCCTGAATTTTTTCCCTCACTTTTGATTCCTTTAATGCATCCTCCTCAATTTCTTTAAGGTCTTTTTTATACTGCATTTTAACCAGATCACTTATACGGTCAACGATAAAGACTCCATTCAAATGATCCATCTCATGCTGGATTGCACGTGCCATTAGATCATTAAATTCTCTTTTCTTTTGTTCACCTTCCAATGAGTAATATTGTAGTGTAATAAATTCAGATCGTTTTAGTTCCACCTGAATACCAGGGATGGATAAACATCCTTCAACAGATAAACATTCACCTTTTTTATCAATAATTTTGCTGTTAATAAAAACTCGTGGTTTCTCGGCTTCATCTTTGTGGCTGATGTCAATTACAAACAGATTTAAATCCTCACCAATTTGGTTTGCAGCTAATCCTATACCGTCTTCTTCATACATTGTATCAAACATATCCTCCACTAAGGGCAACACACTAAAAATATCTTCAACATCTCCACATTGTTTACGAAGGATCAGATCCCCATATTTGACAATCTCCCTGACTGCCATTAGGCTTTCTCTTCAATCGTTGTAATTTCATCTGCAGCGACATTTTTTTCCAAGCCAGCAACTGCAGAACGATTCACAGCAATATCCATATTTTTGCCAACCTTCAGAATAAGAATTGTCCCTTTTTGTTTGAAACCAACCACTGATCCATGAACACCTCCAATTGTGATAACCTTATCTCCTTTTTGAAGAGATTGGATCATATTTTTCTTTTCTTTTTGGCGTTTTGTCTGGGGACGAATCATCAGGAAATAAATGATGAACATGATCAGAATAAATGGTAGAAATGCCGCGATTCCACCACCTTGCTGTCCTCCATTAGATAACGCATATATTATTTCCAATTTTAACTCCTTTAAATTAGAATGAAAATTACCGATGTTCGCACCGAATGACAAGATAATCAGTTTTGAATTCTCCTTGAGTTAACGGATTATCATTATTAATCTATACGTATGATTATTATCACATCAACACTTTCTATTGATGAAAACGAACTGCATTTCGATTTTATCCGTTCTTCCGGTCCAGGAGGTCAAAATGTGAATAAAGCCTCAACCGCGGTTCAACTTCGGTTTGATGTAGTTAATTCTCCAACCTTACCGGAAGACGTTAAAAAACGACTGATTCAAATCTCCGGAAAAAAATTGACTGAAAAAGGAATACTGATTATTGATTCTCGTCGTTATCGTACACAGCTAAGAAACCGTAAGGATTCAGTTGAACGACTAATCACCCTTATTAAACAAGCCGCGCAAAAATCCAAACCTCGCAAAAAAACGACTCCTCCCTTCGGATCTAAAGAAAAGAGATTAAAAAACAAACATCATCGCAGCGAAATAAAAAAACAGAGGCGGCCCATTGATCTATCAAAAGAATAATAATGCTGTCACGTAACTTTTTTAACCGGAATGCAATCACAACAGCTAAGGCATTACTAGGTAAAATTCTCCGCGCATGGTATGATAAAGTCTGGTTGTGTGCACAGATCATTGAAACGGAAGCATATTTTCAAAATGAAAAAGTGAGTCATGCTTCCCTGGGATACATTAACAAACGAAAAGCGTTGTTTATGTCTCCCGGTACAATTTATATGTACTATGCACGAGGGTCTGATTCCTTAAATGTAAGTTGCAGGGAAAAAGGAAACGCTGTACTCATTAAATCCGGATATCCTTATAAAAATGGGGAAAAAAACAGATAAAATAAATCCAATGATACAAAAATTGAACCCGCCAAAATACGGAAATGGTGTGCGTCTGATTGAACGACTCTGCGCTGGATAGACCCTCCTGTGCAGATCTCTAGGGATTACTGTCAAAGAATGGGATCAACAACAGCTCGATCCTAACCGATTCTATATTGAAGATATTGGATCTACACCAACACAGATAATTCAAACAACCCGACTTGGAATACCTGTAAAAAGAGATGATCACCTACTATACCGATTTATAGATACTAAATTTTCCAAATTCTGAACAAGTAACCCTCTTGCCAAAAGAAATTATTTGGAAGGAAAATACTACAGATTGATTCGGCATCTGAAATGATTAGAACTTTTCAAGTAAAAAATAATAACCCTTTCAAAAAATAAATTCAGGGCACCTTCGAAATCCAGTTTTATTAAGTTTGTTCAAGTTGGAAGAATAATCTCAAAGGTCGTCCCTGAACCAGGTGAAGATTGTTTAATAAAGATCTTACCGCGATGAATATCCTGAATTATTCGTTGTGTTAAGGAAAGTCCCAATCCCCAGCCACGGTTCTTCGTACTAAACCCGGGACGAAACACATTTCTCAAGTCTTTTTTCTCGACACCTTTACCATCATCATGAATCTGAATCCTCACTTCTTCTTTCTCCATTCGCAAACGAATTCGAACCTCCCCACGTTCTTGTGTGATGGCATCAATTCCATTTTTGATGATATTTTCTATCGCCCAGGAAAGAAGTGTTATATTCGCATAAATATTTGTTTTAGAGGTGATTTCATTTACCAGTTTAAGACTCTTCCCTTTGGTTGGGAGACGCTTCTCCAAATAATCTACAACTGTTTTTACCAGTTCAGAAAGATCCGTCTCTTCCAATTTAGGCGTCGATCCCATCTGACTAAACCTTTCACTAACTTGATTAAGACGATTTAAATCTGCGTTCATTTCTTCAACAATATCCAAAGTTTTCTCAGGATTTTCTCTTAGCCAGTCCACCCATCCCATAAGTGCTGATACCGGTGTTCCAAGTTGATGAGCAGTTTCCCGTGCCATTCCCACCCAAATATGTTGTTTTTCACTATTTCTAATAAAGGAAAATCCAACAAAGCCCAGAAGTATAAATAAGGTGATAGCTCCAATTTCAAAATAGGGCAACCAAATTAATCGTTGAATTAATTGTGAATCTCCAAAATGGAGAACTCCCCAAATATATTCCTCTCCTGTTTTTAAATCATAATAAACGAGTGAAATAGGTTCATTCTGCCTATCCATTACTCCCACAATTGGCTTTACATCTTTGGATGTTTTTATATCTTCTGAAAGATTACGCCAAGACAATGGCTCGCCTTCTACATTTGTTTGAACAATGGGGAATTGAACTTTTTTAATTACGTTCTCAAAAATAAAATTTAAATTTTCATCGCTTTCATTAATGACGGCTTTTGCCATTAACTCCGCATAAAGCTGGACAATTTCTCTATTATCTTCACGCAGGTTTTTTACCAGCGATTGGGTATAAAGCATTAATCCTGATATTAGTGCTAATCCAAGGACAAACAGACCGGATTTGATATTCCCCGTATGTTGATATAGACGCATATTATTTCTCTAAATTTTCAATAAATGACACTAGATCTATTTTCACATTATTGCCCCACCAATCCCCAATTTCACGAACAGAAGCAAACCATGGGTCATCCTTCTGTAACATTTTCAATCCTTCCTGGAATGTGTTCCAGCTTATTTCATCGACAATTAAATGTGGATGCCACAATAAAGTAAGAATTCCTCCAACTTCTTTAACTTTTTCTGCAATCATTTGAATGTATTCCAATGCTTTAACCTTATCCAGTCGCATACCCTTTCTATGGTTAAACATGGCACCATCCTGAATAATCAAAGGCAACTCCCAAACAGGCAGTATCTTGTTATCTTCAATATTATATAGAGGATAAGCATAAGAGGTGCCACGTCTAAACCCAATATTATCATTAAATCCCAATGTGCTATCATATTTGAAGCCTGCTGCTTCTTGGATTAATGGTGTTATTCTATTGTCAAAATGGAGATAATGCTGACGGACACTTACAATCTCACAATCAAGCACCTTTTCAATTTGTTCCTTCTGGTATTTCATTTCATCCACAGAATTATATGAATGCCAAGACGGATGCAAGCCAATTTCCCACCCTCGTCTGTTTAATTCCCTCATTAACTCTGCTACAGTAATTTTTTCCCCCTCAAATCTTAGTTTATCATCATACTTGTACCAGCAATCAGTAAAATGTGATTTTAAAACATGTTCAGGGGCGAAGAAAAAGGTTGATCGCGCACCTACTTCCTGCTCTACTTTTAACCAATCCTCAATTCGATGATAAGGATCCTCACTTGAGAACATGCTATTTGCAATATTCTCAAGTGATTCAAAAGCAATAATCAAATTTTGTTTAGTTTTTTGTTGGCTGCGTGCTTTAAATATGTGTTTCATCCGGCGAAAATTTTCTTTTTTGGATTGCAACGAAATCACATCAACATCATGTGTTATACAAACAGCGTAAGGTTTATTATCTGGCCATTTTGGCTTTTCACACTTTTGATCTATCCACATTTGATCAATTGTAGGGGTATATAAATTCCCAGTCATGTTAGCCTGGCTGAAAGCAAAATCAGGAATCTTCTTATTAATTGGACGGGGGAAACTTTCTCCTTTTATTATTTTATCCAAACGGCTCATAGTATTAAGACATTTCTTTTTTTTATTTGTCTAGCGATACTTGATAATTGCTTAAACCAGTTGCTTTGAGTTTAAAAGCTAAACTCTGGGATTCCCTAAAAAATACCTCTATAAGATATGTTCTCTCTTTACAATTATTATCAGATATTTGCAATTTAATCATTTGATTTATCAAGATAAGGTCTCCCTTCTTTAATTAAATCTGTTACATACCAATTTCTGGGATCCCATGAATTTTGAGGTTTTTCGATCTCATCTGGTAAATAAACAAAGAGTTGTTTTGGTTTTACTCTTTTTTGAAAACAAAATAACTCTTTAAAATTAACAAACCCAGCTGATTTAAGAATACCAGGTAAAAATCTACTTCTTTTAATTGTACTGCATTGGACCCTAATTATACCTTTTTGATAGGCATATTCACGGATGCCTTTTAGGATTAATTTAAATATTCTTTCGTCCTTGTTGTTTGCAAAAATATCCACAATATAAAACACCTCTGAATCTGAAACAACAACCAGATATCCCTTCAGAACATCATTCTCATAATAACAAAAATAGTTGTGATTATTATAGGGATTATCCTTCAACCGCCATGTTAGATATTGCGCTGTTCTTTCTACTGTAATACCATAGATCGTTTTATTACTCATCCAAAGTTTTTCTAAATGTGATAGCGGTACATTTTTATCGTTATATATTCGAAATTGTTCAGTTAGTGGGAATTCTGTTTGATGATAAAATATCTTGATTAAAAGTTCTAAAAAATATGATAAAATTCTTCCAATAAACTTATTATTATTAATACGGGGTGTAATCATTGATAATAATTTCTGCCGTAGTCCAAGTCCATATATCCATACGCTGTACTTTGCCCAATCATCAAATGCACGATAACCAAGCTTTTCACGAACTCTACCGGGTGCACCTTTTGCAACATCTCCTGCAGTTGTAAAAAAAACCTTATAGCGATTTTTGGCAAGTTCAAAATATTTTTTTTCATGGGGGAAGTAAATACCCGTTCCACGAATATCCGGGTGACTCATACAATTCTCTGTTTTCCCAGCTACAAATTTTTTCCCGAAAAAGCTGAGCGGAGTAGGAATAAGGCTGTACTGAGCAATAAGTTGGTCATCTGCAATACGTTTATCATCAAAAACTAACCAAATACTACCCTGTCCGTTCCAGGTATTGATCCACTCCCATAAATACTCATCACGACTTCTATGTCTACCTGTAATGAGTTTATAGAGAGTGTTGATATACTTTTCATCACCCGTCTGATAAGTTCTTTGTATTTTACTTATGTTCTGCTCCTATAATATCTGACATACAAAACTACATCTACATATTCTCCAAAGCTGATTTCTTTTTCATTTATATAATTCCAAACTATTATTATTATTTTGAAATAATTGTTGCATCCTCTAATTTAATTATTCTTCTTAAAATATTTAGCTGGATTTCCATACCAGATTTCATTATCCCCTATATTATGCCTTACTTGGGAACAAGCTCCTATAATACAATTTTTACCTATACTAAAACCAGGCATTAGAGTAACATTAGCTCCAATGAGAGTGCAATCACCAATACCTTGTACTGATTTTATTTGGTCTGCCTTAAGATCAGCGGTATCAGTCAAAACAAACGAGTATTTAATTAGAACATTAGAACCAATAATGGCATTCGCAGAAATTGTACATCTACTTCCAAACAATGTGTTATCTCCGATTACTACATTCTGCCTAATCTCACAATAAGCTGTAAAGCTACAATTCTTCCCTATTTTTGCGCCTTTTCTAACTATGCAAAATGGACCAATTTGGGTATTATCACCAATTTCTACACCATCTTCGATATAAGCTAATGGATGAAGAATTGTATTTTCTCCAATTTTTGATTTACTTGATATCATTTTACTTCCTTTCCGATTATAATTATGAAATATTTAACCTTCCTTAACATATCTCAAGTGCATAGAAAAATATATACCTATTTTTTAGTTTTCTTTTGGCAATATTCTTGAAATGTATAACCAACTAAATTATTATTTGTTATTCCTCAATTTTCTTTTTCATGAGACAAATTCCAACTTTCCGCAAATCAACAGAAATTTTTACCCTCTCATCTGCTTTTATTTTCTTCCAAGCCTTCTTCATCCCTGGGGACCAGGAAATATCATCAAAAACAAGTACTACACCTTGATTTGCGAGGAAGGGAATAATCTGATCAAAATATTTCATGGTTGCTTTTTCATCATGATGCCCATCAATGAAAGCAAAATCTACGGGTCTGGATTCATTAAGGACTTCATCCAGAACATCTTGAAATCGACCAGCGACTACCCTCACGTTTTCTAAGCCGATGGCTTCAATATTTTGTTCTGCACATTTTGCTAATGTTTTTGCACCTTCTATAGTAACAATTTTACCTGCCTTGTTTAAACTGAGAGCCACTGCCTGGTATGAGGTCGAAATTCCTAAGCAGGTACCTAATTCTATACAAACAGCCGGTTTAAATTCTCTAACAAGGTTAAATAAAAGGAATGACCAAAAAGGAGATTTACTTCCAGAACGGCATACTTCTCCAACAGTGGTAGTTACAGTTTTTCCTGTATACATATCCTGTTGGGTGCGATGCTCATCCGATTTGCCCGCTCCGTAGTCTACTAGGGATATTTCAGTGGTAGATGCATTTAATTTTTTTCTTAATTGTTCAATTTTGTCAATCCATACTTTTTCTTCGGGAATAAGATCATTTCTTAATGTGCTTTTTAGGGTGTTAGCAAGGATTATAGAATCTCTATCTCCCGAAAGAATTAAACGAAAAATTGCAATCTTTGCTAACATACTATCTCTTAACGATTCAAGTTTCTTAGTCCAGACAGAATCATAATTGATTTTTTTTCTCTTATTGTTCATACAAGACAAAATGATAAAGTCATTGGTAAAATTCTTCAGGTGGTTTTTGTAAAATCTTCCATAATAATAATAACATTATCAAATAAAATCCAGCTGATGTCCAACTGAAAATTAAAGATGTGACTTGGATACTAACATTCATAT
>DPYO01000072.1 GCA_003535775.1 Fidelibacterota bacterium
CCAGCTTGAAAAGGAATGCAGCCCTCCGGCATCCTTTATAATTTTATCCCCCGGCCTCAAATAAAGATGGTAAGTATTTCCCAAAATGATATCAGTGCCAAGGTCCTTCAATTCCTGGGGAGAAAATGTTTTTACTGCTCCTAATGTACCCACCGGCATGAAGGCTGGTGTAGAAATTTCACCATGATCCGTTTGAATAATACCAGTCCTGGCTGAAGTTTCTTTGTCAGAATGTAAAAGAGTAAATTGCAATACTTCAGAATAGAATATTAAACGCTTCCTGAACAGTGGAAACAGGTTTGACTGTCAAGCCTTTTGGAAGAGGCTTTATGGATTGTTTGCTAGAATGAGGAATCAATGCCTGAGTGAACCCAAGGGCTTTTGCTTCTTTTAGGCGTTTTTTCAATTGACCAACCGATCTCACTTCACCGGTCAATCCCACTTCTCCTATAAGGACAAAGTCCGGCGGAATTACCTTTTCCATTGCACTAGATGCTACGGCGCTGATAATGCCAAGGTCTGCCGCCGGATCATTTACTTTCAACCCTCCAACAAGATTTACAAACACATCCCTGGTCCCCATAATAATTTTCATCCTTTTTTCAAGTACTGCTAAAAGCATTGATAAGCGTCGATAATCAAATCCGTTCACATTCCGCTGAGGAGTGCCAAAATTTGCGGTAGATACCAGTGCCTGCACTTCTACCAAGATCGGCCTTGTTCCTTCTAATGAAGGATAAATAGCTGTCCCGGCTACATTGGTTGACCGCTCTTCAAGAAATAGCTCTGAAGGGTTGCTGACTTCCATGAGTCCTTTTTCATCCATCATAAAAATGCCCACTTCGTTTGTAGCACCAAATCGATTTTTTACACATCGGAGGATTCGGTGGTCATAGCGTTCATCTCCTTCAAGATACAGAACAGTATCCACCATATGTTCGAGCATTTTAGGTCCAGCAATTACACCTTCCTTGGTCACATGACCTATAATAATTACGGAGACACCTCTCTGTTTGGCCATCTGAAGCAATTGTTGACCGCTTTCCCGAATCTGTGTGGGAGACCCGGGAAGAGAATCAATTTCCATACCGAACACAGTCTGAATTGAATCTATAATAACCAACTCTGGTTTCAACAAAGATACGTGTTCTACAATTCTTTCTATCTGGTTTTCACCGGAAATTTGCAAGTCATCAGATTGAATATTCAATCGTTTTGCCCGCATGGCAACCTGATCCTCACTTTCTTCTGCAGATACAAACAAAGACGGCACTCCGCATCCCACAACAATCTGGAGAGCAAGAGTTGATTTCCCTATCCCGGGGCTTCCTCCAAGAAGGATGACCGATCCTTTCAGTAAACCCCCACCCAGAACCCGGTCCACCTCTTTAAGTTTTGCTGAAAACCGTTCTGTAGAGTGCTTATACAGGATTTCAGCCAGGGATACGGGCTTCCGCCTATTTTCACTTACAGTCTTTTTAGACCTCTTTGAAATTTTGAATTCACTAAGGGTTCCCCATTCATTGCATGCTGGACATTGACCATTCCACTTGGGAAAATCATTCCCGCATCCAGAACATAAAAATGCCGTTTTCACTGCTGATTTCACAATACTGGTAGGGTTAATATTTATATTTCAATTAAAGGATTTGCTCTTCTTCTCTACCAATCAGGACCAAAGGAAAAAAGATACTGTGGCCGTGAATAACTTCCGTCGGGTTTTATATCCCAGGCTGTATCAACCCGGAGCAATCCCAACGGTGTGAAAAGTTTGAATCCTATTCCAAATCCTGCTACCTTTGGAGATGGTTGGTCATTGAACTCATCAAAATCATCCCAGGCAGCACCGATATCTAAGAAGGCGTGTCCAAACAAATAAGTGGCTGCCACTCTGGAAGGAGGTCCAAACGCAAAAATAAAAGGAAATCTAAATTCAAAATTAGCCAGGGCAACGTTTGTTCCCGTCCGCTCGGCATAACGTGCTCCCCGAACCGGCATGGCATATTCAGTAAAATAGATATCCTTCAATAGGTTATTATTTTCATCATCCAGTATCACTTCTCTAAACTGACCTGAATCGTCTTTCCCATCGGTTTCTCCTCTCCCAAAATACCAATTATGTGCCCCTCCAAGAAAAAATTTCTGTGGGTCATGCCCCATACTTTTGCCAATCATCAAGCGCCCTGCAAACGCATAATATTTCCAAATCCTAATATATTTACGTATATCCCATATCACGGTCTGAAATTTAATTTTTCCCGTACCAATCCCCGGTGTGGCAGTTATAGAAATATTTTGACGGAATCCATCCAATGGCCCTGTGTATCCAAAAACAGAATTATCATAGACCCAGCTTACCATAGGCAAAACGGTTGATAATTTATCTTCAGAATAAAGGGCATATTCTCCGGTTAAAAATTCATCTATAAAAACTTCATATTTAAAAAGATGATATGACAATCCCACGTCAATCCGGTTAAAACGGTTGAATGGACGGGACACAAAACTCCCAATCCCAATATGACGCAGTCTCCCGAATCTTTGATAACCTAATGAGAAAAAATTAGCAGTTTGAGAAAAATTAAAGTAAAGGTCAGTCCGATTTTTTAAATACGCATAGGATAAAAAATAGTCGCTGTTTTCAAGGGTCAAAACCATTTCAGTCCCAAAAAATATTTTATGATCTCCCATTAAATCGCTCCAAGAAAAATATGTCATCCCCTGGGCTCCAAACACACTGCTGATCATCATACTCCCCCCGATCATATCCAGGGTAAAATGCGTTTTGTATAACTGGGGAAGATACGTATCCTCTTTCCGAAGACTATCATGAAACGCGCTCTTTTTTTCTTCTCTCTGGTTTAGAATCGTATTATTGTATTGATCATATTGCCGTGCAAAAATATAATTAGAATAATCATCCGCACCTCTGCTGCTCTTCATTTGTTTATCTTTATTCCATCTAAGATCAGCTAATGATTCATCTTGATCTTTATTTTGTATATAATTCGTCAACGGGATTTTCTTTTTAGATAATCCTCCCGGATTCGTCAAGCTATAAATATCCCATCCGCCTTTACTGTAACCAGCAAATACCAGGAGCTTATCATCATTTGATAAACTCAATTGCTGAATTCCAGTTAATACATTGCTGACCGGTATCTGTGTGCCTGAATCCAGATCACGATAAAATATATTCCATACACCGTTATAGTCTGCCGTAAAAAAAAGAGCATTTCTTTTATGCATCCAAACAGGATAGTTTTCATTGTAATCTGTATTGGTGACCCGAATAATCTCTTTTGTCTGTACATCTATTACATAGATATCATCTTGCGAGAAATCATGCGTAAACATATCTACTTCAAGCGTTTCACCAGTCGTGTTGTCTGCATCAATCCGAAGGTAATCATCACGATCAGAAATGAAAGCGATTTTCTTCCCATCCGGGCTCCAGACTGGTTCTGAATCGGAAAAAATGTCATCAGTCAAGTTCACTAGTTTTTTTGTGTAAAAATCATAGAGATAAATATCACTCGCTCTGCCTTTATTCCCAATAAAAGCCAGCTGTTTTCCATCCGGACTCCACGAAGCGGTAAAAAGTCCATCCAATTCAAGGGATATTTTTTCAGATTTCCCGCTGGCTACATCAATTAAATGAAAGACATCTCCTTTTCCTGCTTTAGATGCTATCACAATTTTTTTACTGTCGGGCGCCCAGGATATCCCCGGTTGAAGCCATTTCAATTCTTCAAAATCAATAGAGCGGTTTCCCTTAACCAGCCGCCTGATTACCTTTCCATTCAAGGCATCAATCAAATAAATGTCCGCATATCCTTCCCGGTCTGACAAGATCGCAATTTTGCTTCCATCTGGAGAGAGTGCCGGAGAAATATTATAAAAATTCCCTTTTTCTTTATGGTCAGTCAATTGTTTAGAGATATCTTCAAGTTCATCCCGTCCGGCCACATCCGGCCAGTACTCTTTCTTCAAATATTTTTTCCATTGTTTGCTCAGTTCTTCAAAATCAAAACCCAGAGCTTTTTCATACCCTTTTTCAGCATTCTGATACTTTTTCATCTTGGTAAATATCTCACCAACTTTTTCACGACCATATTTTTCAGAAATAAATCGCCACACTGATTGCCCACCCTTATAGGCCATGTAAGATTCCAATCTTTTCACCTGGGGTATTTCGTCATGAATTGCCATATCCCGAATAATCATATCCGCTTTGGTATCCCAATTGGAAGAGAGATATTCTGCAAGCCCTTCATTAGTCCAAAGAGGTATATTGAGCCTAATTCTCCCTGAAATGATTCCCTGGATGTTCCCTCCATAAATCATATCATTGATTACAGCGTGCACCAGTTCATGATGAATAACATGCCTAAATTCTTTATAAGATCCATCAAATGGTAAGACAACACGGTTCTTAAATAATTCTGTGACCCCACCAATTCCTTCAGACATGTACGTATCCACTACATTTGTTTGCTGAAAGTCATTGTGAGAATTATATACAATGACTGAAACCGGTTTTTTTAATGTCCATCGAAGGTGGATCGAAATTTGTTCATATGCTTCTTCCGCTGCATTTGCCGTAAACTCTGCCAACTCAAATTCATTTGCATAATAATAAACATCAAAATGGGGAGACTTAATAAATTTCCAGTCAAAGTCCCTGTATTGAACTTTATTTTTCCCAAAAGACTGCCCAAAAACAATCTGAATACAAAAAAAAGCTAATAATATGAATCTATGGTTCATTGTTATATCTACACTACATTTGACACTATTAATTTACAATAGGTTAAGATAAACCAATCGTATTTTCAAGATAAAGTTACGCATAACATTTTAATTTGTCTTAATCCTTGGGTAGCAGTAAGTTTTCTTACTCATGCATTCACCTGTTTATTTTATTTCTGATGTCCATTTGGCAATACAGCCATCCGAAGAGGAACATAAAAAACAACAAAGGTTATTCCAGTTCTTCCATCACGTTGCCCAAACGGGAGGTACTCTATTTATTTTGGGAGACCTTTTTGATTTCTATTTCGAATATCCTTACGTGATTCCCAAGATGTATTTTCAACTGTATCATGAACTTTTTCATCTTAAAAGTAAAGGTGTTGCACTGCATTTTATGGCTGGGAACCACGATTACTGGTTTCAGGATTTTGTTTCGGACAAACTGTTTGATAAAACCTACACTGATGACACAATTGTTGAAGTCAACGGAAAAAAATTCTACCTGACCCATGGTGATGGGATTCTATCCTGGGATCGAGGATATCGGTTGTTAAAAATGGTCATCAGAAATCCGGTCTTTATCTGGCTGTATCGTTGGGTGCATCCAACCATTGGGTACAGCATTGCAAATTGGATTTCAAAGAAAGGTCAACATTATGAGCACTCTGATGAACATAATGAGCGGATTCTTAGTGAGTTGGAGGTATTTTCAAAACCATATATAACCAATGGATTTGATTATGTGATTACCGGGCATTATCACCAAGCAACAGAAAAAATGATAAACGGTGGAAAGCTTTTGATTCTTGGTGATTGGATTCATTATTTTACATATGGATATTTCAACGGAAACGATTTATCCTTAAAGTTTTGGGAGACCGATGAATAAAACACTTATTCTTTTCCTTATTTCGATCCTGATGTTTGAAGGATGTTCAAAAATCAAATCGCTTCTTCCTTTTTCCGGAAAAAAGAAAGAAAAAGAAGGGATTACAACAATTCAACATGGTGATGTAGAAAAATTACGCACTGCTTTCCAAGATGGACGCATTCAGGCTTTGGAAGAACTCATTGGTATTTATCAAGATTCAAATCAATCTTATGATGTCCGACTTGCAGCAGGTGAGTCCCTTGCTGAAACTCATCATCCAAATGCGTTAAATGCGATCGCGGAAACCGTTGCCAGCTCAGCGGCAATAGACCTTTCCTTTATGGAATTTTCTATTGATTTGCTTGCCAAGTTTAAAGAAAACCCTAAAGCTGCTGAAGCTATGATCCGGGCAATGCACACCGTCCAGAAAAAAACAAATAAATTGCATCTTTACCTAGTGAAAAATTTTGGAAAAGTTCGCATTAAAGATCAGGTTTACGCATTAATGGATCTTTATGAGGTTGCCAAGTCTAACCTGTCTCGGACTGAAGAATTACTCACGACAACTCTTGGAACTATTGGTGATGACAAAGTCATCCCTGCCCTGGTAGATATTGCCAAGGATCCTTATATAAATATAGGCATCCGAAACCGGGCTGTTGAAATCCTGGGGAAAAAAGAAACAACCGAAATTGTAGGTGCATTCACGGAATTGCTTGGTGATCCAAATACAAATCTTGAAGTCAGAGAATTTGCCCTCAATACTATGGAGGGTGTTACAGAAGAAAAGCTGATTCTCACGCTTTTAGACACATATAATGTTGGGAAAAAGCAATACTTCAGTCTGCTCAATACCTTGATCGACGCCCTGGGGAATTTTAA
>DPYO01000243.1:0-462 GCA_003535775.1 Fidelibacterota bacterium
TCTTACTTTTCCTGAATATGCTAGTGAAGAAGATACAACCAAATATCCACTTGTTATGGGTATTGCGGGTAGCCTTGGCTGGGCGGAGCATCATCTTGAATATTTGAAGATGTACAGGGAAATGGGAATTGCAACTTTTGAGGTGAATAGTTTTAAGAGCAGACAGGTAAAATCAACTGTGGGTACCCAGGTTGAAGTGACTACCGCAACGATGGTACTGGACAGTTATAAAGCTTTTAAAAAATTGAGTGTACATCCACGAATTATTAAGGAAAAGGTTGCCATCACTGGATGGAGCCTAGGGGGAGGTGTTGCTCTGCTTTCTGGTTGGCTGCCTGCGAAACAAGCCATTGATATAGATTTGACGTTTGCTGCACATTTAGCTATTTATCCACCGTGTATTGTTGAACCGGAAATATTGGATTTCACTGATTCACCCATTCATATCCTAATTGGAGAGTT
>DPYO01000243.1:842-2732 GCA_003535775.1 Fidelibacterota bacterium
TCATGGATCTGAAAATATTGCAGTAACAGTTTATGAGAATGCCCATCATTCTTTTGATCGTTATGGCCCAGTTATAGTTGATAAAAAAGGGTACGTTTTAACAGACTGCAGATTAAAAATGAGAGCAGATGGAGCTGTGTTAATGAATTTTTTGGATATACCGATGACGACCCCATTATTGCAGAAGATAGGGTTGGCTTTTTGTGCAGAGAGAGGGCCATCATATGGAGGAAATCCAGAGGCAAGAGAAAAAGCTTTTCAATTTGCCAGAGAATTCATGGGACAATATTTATTATCTGACAACTAATCCCGAGATCAAGGCAATTTTTGGTTTTCCAAGCATGGAAAACAGGTTAAATAAAAATCAATATCGCTTTTTTTTGGCTTCCCCATTATTTCTGATAGCTTAAAGTGTTTTAAACATATTTTTTTTAAGGATCGAAGATACAGTCGCCAATCCGGATAACAATGCACTGCTCACCCCTACGGTGAACATATCCTGTCCTGTGATGTACAGGCCCTTTATTTCGGTCTTTGGTTTAAGCCAGCGCTGCTTGAATCTTTTCGGTGTATGATTGATTCCGTACATCTCACCTAATGGATAATTTGCCAAGCTTTTCACCGTCAGTGGTGTAGAAAGTTCATAATAGTCCAACGCATCTTTTGCTTTCGGTACATGCTTGAAAACCTTATTAAGAATTCTCTGGGAGAGATTTTCCTTTTCCGCTTCATATTCATCACCCCTTTTTTTCCAGGCACCATTTCCCCATTTATCCCACCAGCTCCAGTGGGCAAGAGTTATAGCTTCCATGGTAGCGTTATTCGGATATTTTTCCTGGTAAACCGGATCTTTTGCAGAAGGAAATGAGACATATACTACAGGGAACTCCGCCTCCTGGTCAGATTGATAATTAGATACATTTTTATCATGATCATAACCAGGATAGATCCAGAGGTTGGTATTTTTTATCCCCAAATCCTGTGCAGACTTATTCAAACCGATAAAAAGGCAAATGAAACTTTCCGTTTGCTGTACTTTTTTTAACCGTTCCTTGAATTTTTTAGAATGTGGATGATTACGCAAAAATCTGCCATAGGTATTTAAAATACCGCTACCACTTATGATAATGGGTGCTGAAAGCTTATCACCATTTTCAAGTATAACAGACTCTGCACTCCCATTTTTTACACAAATTTCATCCACTCCGGCATTTACGGCAACTTTGCCACCTTGTTTTTCAATTACATCTGTTATCGTTTCTGCAATTCTGCGGGCAGAACCTATCGGGTAGTTTCCGCCGTCTAAATAATGGCGAGCCACCATAGCATGCATAGCAAAGCTGCTTTGTCTTGGTGGTAACCCATGGTCGCCCCATTGTCCCGTTAAAACACCCGTTAGTTTTTCATTTTTTGTGAGTCCACTGATTACATCGTAAGTTGTTCGTCCTGCAAATGACATAAACTTTCTGGTCATAAATGGATAGGATAGATTACTAATCAGGTTTGGGAGTGCTTTATTGCCGAAATAGGATACCCCGGTTTTTACCGATTGATCAATGAGCTGAATGTAATCCTGAATGGCCTGTTTTTCATCAGGGAAATAATCAGATAATTCTTTAATAAATCTTGTCTTCGGACAGATAAAATTATAATGTTTGTCCGGGAAAATGATACGGTCGTAATTATCATCCATTTTATGCCATTTCAACTCACCATCGGAGATACGGTCAAATAGTCTCCGTATTGGTGACCATGGTTTGTGTACTTCTCCAATATAATGGATTCCCACATCCCATTCGTAATTATTACGCCTGAATGTATGGGTCCAGCCGCCGACCTTGAAATGCTTCTCCAGAAGCAAGACTTTTTTCCCTTCTTGTGCAAGAAGGG
>DPYO01000243.1:3131-4266 GCA_003535775.1 Fidelibacterota bacterium
CTGTAGCCTTGCCATTTTTTTAAAGCCATTTAAATTCCTGTTATAAAGTGGTGAGGAAATTAATTTACATAGTTTTTATTGGTATTGGTCAATAAATTTTTGTTATCACAATTATTTTTTATTTTTGCCCAATGCAGATTTCCACCCGTCATTAAAATAAATATTTTTCGGGCGGGATTATATTCTTTGGGCATGTCCCCCACGTTATAAATCCCCACATCCCACTCATACCCCTTCCCTATAAAGGTGTGAGTATAGCCGCCTATTTTGAAATGTTTTGGAAGGACCAGGACTTTTTCCCTTTTAGGGCTAATAATGCGGCACAACAAAGACCGCTTATACCGAATCCAAAAATGATTACATCATAGGGTTCATTTAACAGGGCCTTGTTTAACTTTATATTGATGGTGGTTAATGGATCCCGCATTGTAAATACAAAACCTTATAAGGATACATATTATGGCGGGAATGTTTTTTCTTCAGTAAAAAGTAAAAGTGTATAATAGTTTAAAAAACTAATCGAAATCTTCCGATATCAAGTTACAATAAATCAATTATACAATCTCTTCTCTCCTGTAAATATTTATAATTATTGAAACAGAAAATTTATTTATTCTGATCCATTAGTGTACTCTTTTATTTTTTTCACGCTTCCATCTGAATTGTAGAATGTCCACGCTCCTAGTAATTTATTATTACGACAAACTCCTTCTAACTTTTTCTGTCCATTTGCAAACCAAAAAGTAAACTGGCCGTCCTTTTTATCCTCTTTGTAATTTCCTTCAATTTTTGTGTTGCCATTTGGCCACCACGCTGTCCAGCTTTGGTCTCTTTTTCCTTCCTTATGGAAATATTCACGTTTCTTCTGTCCATTATCATGCCAGGCGATCCACGATCCATTTTTTTCCCCATCTGCGAAAGAACAATCAAGTTTCTTTTGTCCATTTTCATACCAGACAGTAAACTGACCGTCCTTTTTATCCTCCTTGTAATTCCCTTCAGTTTTTATGTTGCCATTTGACCACCACACTGTCCAGGTTTGTGATTTTTTACCTTTATCATAGAAATACTGATGTTTCTTGTTACCATTTTCGGACCAGACGGTCCAGTCTCCGTCCTTTTTTCCATTTACATA
>DPYO01000146.1:0-1493 GCA_003535775.1 Fidelibacterota bacterium
ATTAGCTCATTTTCCATTAGCTTACAGCCCTTATTATTTTATGAATAAACGAAAGCCTGATAGATGAATCGCAATTTCTTATTCTTCGTCATCCTTGGAATTGCAGTCACAATGATGGCAATTAATAGACTGACAAAAGAGATAGAAATGACAACTCCGGTTGCTGAAAAAATCCCACACAAAACAACAATTCACGGTTATGATCGAGTTGATAATTACCATTGGATGCGTCTAACAGATAAACAAAAGTTGGCAAAGAATCCTGATGCTCAGACTCAAAAAGTGCTGGATAATTTAAAAGCAGAGAATACTTATAAAGAAGCCAGGCTGAAACACACTGAACAATTTCAGGAAAAATTGTTTGATGAAATAGTGGGGCGGATTAAAAAAGATGACGAATCCGTTCCTTATTTACACAACGGGTATTGGTATTATACTCGTTTTGAAAAGGATAAAGAGTATCCCATATACTGCCGCAAAAAAGAATCGCTGGACAATGCAGAAGAAATAATGATTAATGTTAATGAATGGGCGGAAGGCTACGACTATTTTTCATTAACAGGGCTGTCTGTTAGTCCAAATAATCGTTTATTGGCATTTAGTATAGATACTCTGAGCCGGCGTATATATACAATTAAAGTTAAAAATTTAAAAACGGGTGAAATTCTTTCTGATGAAATTATAAGTACTGAAGGTGGAACAACTTGGGCAAATGACAATCAAACTTTCTTCTATACAACAAAAAATGAAGTTACGCTTTTATCAGAGCATATTGATAGACATAAGCTTGGAACATCTCAATCCAAAGATGTTAGGGTCTACACTGAAAAAGATAATTCCTTTTACATCGGTGTCTATCGTTCTAAATCTGATAAATATATTATCATTTATAATTCCAGTACTCTGTCCAGTGATTATCATGTTTTAAATGCTGATAATCCTGAGGGTAAATTTCATTCATTTTCTCCCAGGGAGAAAAAGCATGAATATTCCATTGAGCATTACAAAGATAAGTTTTATATCATCACCAATTGGAACGCTACCAACTTCCGGCTGATGGAAACACCGGATGATGCGACATCCAAGGAAAACTGGACAGAAGTGATGGCGCATCGTGATGATGTTTTATTGAGCGAAATTGATGTTTTTGAAAATCATTTAGTGATCAGCGAGCGGAAAGAAGGACTACGTCAACTGCGTATAATTGATCAACAATCAGGGAGCGAACATTATATGGATTTTGGGGAAGATGTTTATGCTGCGTACACACTCACAAACTTGAACTTTGATACCAATATTTTGCGGTATGGTTTTACATCCCTGAAAACACCGTTTTCGACGAATGATTACAACCTGGATACACGTGAATCAACATTATTGAAACAAACCGTGGTAGTTGGAGGTCACAATCCCGATGCTTATAAGACAGAACGTCTTTATGCCACAGCACGTGATGGAAAAAAAGTTCCGATCTCGATCATTTATAAAAAAGG
>DPYO01000146.1:1896-16043 GCA_003535775.1 Fidelibacterota bacterium
ATCGATCCGTCGTTCAGTTCAACCCGATTGAGTTTATTGGACAGGGGCTTTGCTTTTGCAATTGCTCACATTCGAGGAAGTCAGACGTATGGACGACCCTGGTATGAAGACGGTAAGATGTTTAACAAGATGAACACGTTTACAGATTTTATCGATTGCAGTAAATTATTGATACAGGAAAAATATACGAGTGCAAATCATTTATTTGCTATGGGCGGGAGTGCCGGCGGGTTACTCATGGGTGCAGTATTGAACTTGGCTCCCGAATTGTACAGAGGGGTATTAGCTTCTGTCCCATTTGTGGATGTGATTAATACGATGTTGGATGAAACTATTCCGCTTACATCAAATGAGTGGGATGAATGGGGTGATCCACGGGAAAAGAAAGAGTTTGATTATATGATGACATATTCACCTTACGATAATGTGGAGGCTAAGGATTACTCCAATATGTTTGTGGCCACTGGTTATTTTGATTCCCAGGTACAATATTGGGAACCGCAGAAATGGGTGGCTAAACTCCGTGATATAAAAACGGATGATAATGTGCTGATTTTTCATATTAATATGGAAGCGGGGCATGGCGGAAAATCAGGTCGGTTTCGTTACTACCGTGAAGTAGCACTGGAATATGCTTTCATGTTTGATCTTGCAGGAATTGAAAGATAATGTATAAATACCTTATTATTTTGGGAGCTATTGTTGTTCTTTTTGGACAGAATCAAAACCGTCTATTCTGGGACGGAAGGGACTGGAAACGGATAGAACAGCTTGTGGATTACAATCCGGAACTTTCATATAGAGCAAAGGCTGCCTACGTGAACGGTGTGCTGGATGGACGCTTGTTTTATTATTTCAAGATCTGGGCAGAGCAATCAGAGTTTGCAGACAGCATCTTCTCAGAAACCCCCGATTATTTATCGACAAAAGAACTGATTAAGTCTCTCAATAGTTTCTATGAGGAGCCCCTTAACGTATATATCCCATTGCCTTCAGCCATCATTATCGCAAACATGTACGGAGAGCAGGTACCTGTAATGCTTATCAATGATTATATTCAACAGTCGAAATTCTGGATTAATCAATTGATGTTGGATATGGAGGAAGATGGGTACGATAAATTATTAGAAGAAAAGGTAAAAAAACATCAGGATAAACTCCTTAAGGAGAATTGATTCAAGATTAGGAACCCCCTGGAGTTTTAATTATTTTTATAAAACCAGAGTTGCATGTTTAGGTTGCAAATTCTGTTTATTTTTCATTAGTGCACTTAATTCTCATAATATTGATAATATTTATTACAAATTAATTAATATTATTATGTAATAAATATTTACATAATTACTTATATTTTCTCAAATGAAAATAAATAATTGTTGGGTGTTTTGTATCGTTCTTTCCTGTTTATCGTTGTCTTTTCTATTGGGAATGGATACGACAACGGGTAGTTGGGTAAATTTAATGTTCAAACCCAACCTCGAGAGTGTCTCACTTCTTCCAGAGTTTTCCGATGCTTATGGTGTGGCTTTCCGGGATTTGAATGGTGATGGAGATGCTGATTTGTACGTTGTGCGGTTTCGAAACCTGAACCGGATGTTTCTCTACCAAAGCACAATGGGGAGGTTCAAGGATATCACGATTCAGACCGGACTTGGAGGTAATCTTTATCCCAGGCATTTGGAAAACCTTGAGTTAGGTGCTTCGGTTGTGGACTATGATAATGACGGTTTGCAGGATGTACTCATTTCAGGTTGGGGAGTAACCACAAAACTATTTCGTCAATCACAAAAATTGAAGTTCCAGGATGTTTCAGAACAGGTTGGCTTCCAGACACCTTTCAGCGGAAACGGGGGCGTATGGGCTGATGTGGATGTGGATGGGGATTTGGATCTTTATTTAACAAATGAGCATGGTGAAAACAGGTTGTATATCCAATCCTCCAAGGGGAAATTCGCTGATAAGGCAGCGGAGTATGGTGTAAATGATGAAGGGATAAGCCAGAGTGCTTCCTTTGCTGATGTAGACATGGACGGTTATCCGGATCTCTATGTCTGCAATTGGTATGCTCCGGATATTTTTTACCGAAATGATGAGGGATCCCATTTTGAGAAAAGCTCACTTCCCTTGGTTCACTTGACACAATCCCTGAACAGCAATGGCGTACAATTCGGAGACTTGGATAATGATGGAGATTTAGATCTTCTGGTTACAGATAGACAGAGACAGAGTCGGTTGTATATTAATAAAAGTGGAAACCTGAGACAGTGGGATTTCCGAGATATGACAGAAGAGACAGGAATACAAAACCCCTTTCCTTCTTATTCGGGGATTATCGCTGACTTAGATAACGATGGATGGCAGGATATCTTCTTCGCCAATATTGGACCCAATCTTTTTTTTAGAAATCAACAGAATGGATCATTTATCCTGGTGTACAAGGAGCAGGTTAATGCTCAATCAAGGCTTCAATACTATAGCACCGGAGCAGCTGTAGCAGACCTGGAAGGTGATGGAGATTTGGATCTATTTGTAGCAAGCAAGGATACTGCCAGTACCTTATTTTTAAACCCAGGGAGTGAAGGTCAGTCCATTCGACTTTATCTGGAAGGAATTCAGAGTAATCGCGATGCAATTGGAGCAAAAGTTTGGTTGTATTCCAAACAGAAAGGAGATAGCCAACAATCGCTGGTAGGCTATAGGGAAGTTTCAGGTGGCGGTGGATATTTATCAATCGGAGAAACAGTAGTGCATTTTGGCGCAGAGGACGGTTTTGGATATAGTGCTCTGGTTCAATTTCCATCTGGAAAAAAAGTGAAAGTGGACGGATTAAATCCGGGAGAATTTCGCAAAGTCCGAGAAATATCAGGAATCTTCCGAAACATGGTCCTTGCAAAGAAAGAGATCCTGCGAAAGATTCGATTCCCGTATTTCTGGATCAATTTTTGTTTAATCTTTGTCATGGCTACCACTTTAATGATTTTTTTAAACCTTGCATTCAAACGATATAAGTGGTCCAATCGACAAGTTATGGGATTTTTGTTTGGCGGATTAGCAATCTTCTACCTCGTTTATGGACTTGTGGAAGGGCGTTCAATGCAGAAAGTCCTTTCTGTATTGACTGTAACGGAGTTTATGGTAATGAGCATATTTTTGGGATTTATGGAAAACATTTACCGTGGAAAACTTCATCGATTTGAGTATAGAGAAGTACTGAAGGATATTTCTGAACAGGTGATCCTGATCAGGGACAAACACGAGTTATTTCAAAAGCTTGTATATAGCATCAGTGACACACTGGATGTGTCATTTGCTGGTATTTGTGTCATAGAGGATAAAAGGTTAGTACGAAAGGATTTTGCAGGCAGCACTGATGCAATCCCGAAAACAGTGAATCTTACGGATATACAGTGCGATTCACTTCGCAAAAAGGGAATCACTTTTGAAAAAGAAGTGAGGTCAGTTTTTCCAGGACTATCGGAGAGGACGGGTTTTTTCCCGATTTTACATCAGGGGTCATCAACCGCAATCTTACTGATCGGTGAAAAGCGGGATGGAAATCCAGTTCCAAAAGAAGATAATGATTTATTATCGATTATAGCAAATCAAACTGCACTTTCGCTTGAAAATATTGACTTTATTGAGGAAACAAAAAGTTTGACCCGGAAGGTTGCAGAATCGGAAACCCGAAATCAATATGTGGAAGAGCTGGAGGAAAGAAATCAAATACAGAAGGATCTTCTTGAGAAATTGAAATCAACCCAGGCTCAATTAGTTCAGAGTGAAAAGATGTCCAGTTTAGGGCAGTTGGTTGCAGGAATTGCACATGAGTTAAATAATCCAATTAGTTTTATTTATGCGAATATGAAAGAAATGCAAAACTATATTGATATTTTAACTAAGAAAGAAAAAGTTGACAAGGACGAATTTCAATATATTCGTGAAGATGTTCAAAAACTGATAATAGAAAGTATGGAGGGCAGTAACAGGGTGAAAACCATTGTGGAAAACTTGAGAAATTTTTCACGGATGGATGAAGGAGAATTCACCCAGACAGATATTCATAAAGGAATTGATTCAGCTCTTCTTTTATTGACCAAGGAAGCAGGTGAAAGGATCCGGTTTCATAAAGAATACGGAGATATCCCTGAGGTCCTTTGTATTCCCGGACATTTGAATCAGGTATTTATGAACCTTCTCTTGAATGGGGTTCAAGCTATTCAGGGAGAAGGGAATATTTGGATCAAGACGAATTTGGACAAATCTTGGGTAATTATTAAAATCCGAGACGATGGAAAAGGGATAGAAGAAAAAGAATTGAACAAAATTTTTGATCCGTTTTATTCAACAAAACCCGTTGGGGAAGGAACCGGACTTGGATTAAGTATTAGTTACGGAATTGTTGAAAAGCATAATGGATCAATTTTGGTGGAAAGCGAAGCAGGCAAAGGAACAACTTTCACTGTCAAAATACCTGCAGAAAAAGGAAAATCTGATGAGTAAAAACATACGAAGGAAAATTTTAATTGTAGATGATGAACCTTCTGTTTTGAATTCTTTAAAACGTACATTACGAAAAGAATACGATGTTATACTGTCTCAGGATGGTTTTTCTGCAATCCAGGTTTTGAATGAACAAGAAATTGCTGTCATCATTGCAGATCAGCGGATGCCTAAAATGAATGGCGTTACTCTCTTGCAAAAAGCGATGGAGATCCAGCCTGATACAGCCCGAATTCTTATCACGGGATATTCCGATATCCAGGCTGTCATTAATGCAATAAACGAAGGCAATGTGTATTATTATATTCACAAACCATGGGAACCAGAGGACGTACATTTGATCATTCGGCAGGCGATTGACCGGTACAACCTTATCCAGACAAACCGTTCTCTGGTTGCTGAAATTGAGGAAACAAATCGGCGGTTGTCCGATGAAAATCTGCTTTTAACAAAGGATGCTGAAAAACGGTATTCTTTTGACCAAATCATCGGTGAGAGCCCGATAATGAATGATGTATTTATATTGATGAGAAAAGTTATTCCCACGGATACAACTGTGTTAATTCTTGGAGAGACTGGAACTGGGAAAGAACTTGTTGCGCGGGCAATTCACACCAATGGATCCAGGAAAACCGGGATGTTTGTTCCTCAGAATTGCGCAGCGCTACCAGATACGCTCCTTGAAAGCGCTCTTTTTGGTCACAAAAAAGGGGCGTTTACTGATGCAGTATCAGATAAAAAAGGATTATTTCAAATGGCAGATGGGGGAACGATATTCCTGGATGAGATAACAGACACATCAAAAGCGTTTCAACAAAGGCTATTACGCGTACTGCAGGAAGGAGAGATACATCCTTTGGGTTCTGATAAGGCAGTCAAGGTCGATGTTCGTATCATTTCAGCAAGCCAAAAAGATTTGGGAGAGGAAGTAAAACAAGGAAGGTTTAGAACTGATCTTTTTTACCGATTGAATGTATTTCCAGTTACGCTTCCCACCCTCCGTGAACGGCACAGTGATATTCCAATTTTAATTGAACATTTTTTAAGAGTGTATTCTCAGCGGTTAGGAAAGAAAATCAATGGGATATCACAGGAGGTTCTCTCTTCGCTTATGGTTTATCAATTCCCAGGGAATGTACGTGAGTTGGAGAATATTATCGAAAGAGCTGTTGTGTTAGCGAAAGATGGTTCAACCCTGACAGAAGACCAAATATCTTTGCATTCGGATCAGCCTTTGGATTTCAATTTGATTTTCCCCATTGAGGAAGATAAAAAGCTGAAAAGTATGGTTGAGGCCCTGGAGAAAAAGGCAATTCTTCAGGCACTGCAGCGGTGGAAAGGAAATATCAGTAAAGCAGCAAAATCTTTGGGTTTGAGCCGCCCAGGTTTATACCAAAAAATAGATCGATATGAAATAAAAATGTAAAATAAATTTACAATATTACTGTAAATAATTATTACAGTTTATCATAAATACCTTTTGAATAATTTAATTAAATTTTGTTATAAATGCTTATATTATGGTACTTAAAAGATATACAAACTATTTTTTCCCCTTTTGGCACGTTCATTGTATCTAATCAACTGAAAAATAAAACTTATTTGAGGATAATCATGCAGCTATCTAAACACATAATTTATTATGCCATTATCATGCTCTCTTTCTTTTTTGAAGGATGCTATACCCAACTTTCCGTTCAAAAAAGAGTAGTTGTTGCAGAACAACCATTTCGCAACAACCAAACTGATTCTGATGATCAGGAATATATCTTGGATTCGGATACAATTGTTGTAGAAGATGGAGAGTCAGTAACAATAATAAACAATTATTCTTCCTTGTCACTTAATCCCTATTATGATGATCATTGGGGGTTTGATCCATTCTACAATTATAGACCTTATGGAAGTATCCATTATTCGTACTGGCATCGGCCGATTTGGACGAATTATGGATACACATATTGGTACGATCCCTATTTTTATGATCCTGGGTATTTCTATTATTCCGGGCATTATGGGAGTTATTATGGACATTGGTATGGTTATCCATATTCCAACTGGCATGGGTCATCTTCCTATTACAGTCATTATGAAAAAAAGAAGCGTAACTGGAACCGGCGGCGAGGAGATCTTGAAAGGCAACCTGTTGTCCGGCCCACTTCTCCACCTTCCGGTAAGCTTGATAACGTGGTTGTCACATCAGGGGGACGTAATAACGTAGCACATGTGATTCGTCAACCTGCTCCTTCAAAGAATACTGTCGTACAAAATGATCGAACGATGAATAGAGATAATAGACAATCCAAAAACAATAGTAGAAACCGAACAATCATTGTTAGAAGGGGAGACAGGAAAGAAAAGAAATACCAAAAAAAAGAAGCAAAAAAAGATGTAGTAAAAAGGGTGGGGTCTAGTGCAAAAAAAAAGAAGTACCGGAAAAAGAAATCAAGATCCTATGCTAATGATATAATAAGATCTGTCCTGGGTGAAGTTGTCAGTGCAGCCTCCCATTCTTCTGGCTCCAAATCTCAATCAAACAGGAAGAAAACTTCAAAAAAATCCAGATCGACAACCCGATCTTCAGAAAAATCAAACCGGCGATCAAGATAATCATTTCAACCTATTTAAACACATAATGAAGAGCAAAAAAATAACATACTTATTTTTTGTGTTGGGGATTATTTCTTCCGCCCCTTCCCAAAGTGCTTATGATGCCATTCATCTAATGGACCGGGAAATAGGTTTTGGGACTCGTCCTCTATCTATGGGAGGTGCATTTACAGGTTTAGCGGATGATTACACCGCCATCTATTGGAATCCGGCAGGGCTTGGTTCTATTTCAACACCAGAAATTTATACGGAATTATCCCACTTGAATTTTAATAATCAAGCTACTTTCTTGGGAAATATAAATTCAGATAATCAATCGTTTACCCGGTTTCGATCATTTGGTTTGGCAATGCCGGTCTCAACCACTCGGGGCAGTCTTGTATGGGCTATTGGATATAATCGTATTCTTGATTTTGATTATAATCTCATGTTCAATGGATCCAGCGGGATCTCTAATGATATTGGTTTTTACCTAAATGAAGACACAACATTCTATTTATTTGATGGCGTACAGAACGGTGAAGTTTATCGCCATGAACAGGTACAGAGTGAAGGAGGCCTCAGGCAAATCAGTTTTGGCGGTGCACTGGCTCTCTCTCAGAAATTTACCATTGGAGTAATGTTAGGACTTTTGGGAGGAACTGAAGAATATAGGCTTCATTTTTCCCAGATGGATTCAGATAATAATTATCTGGACTACCCCGCTGATTTTGATGAATATCAGGTGATTCAAATTCTTCGATCGGATATCCGAGCTTTCAGTTTGAAACTTGGTGGAATGTTACATCTGGTACGTGGTCTGAAAATGGGTGGAGTTATCACCTTTCCTTCTGTTTACCAGATTGATGAGATTCATTCTATGAGTGATAAGCTAATTTTTGATGATGGTTTTACTGATCAAACAGAAGAGACTGGCGAATGGTTCTATAAGGTTAAATCACCTTTTGTATTTGATTATGGTTTATCGTACAGCAATACATTTATTACCTTAGCTGCTTCAGGGAGGTACCGTGATTGGTCGCAGACGAGGTTTGAGGTAGGTAGAAATAATTACGATGATGAGGACTACAGGGGATTTTTGGAAGAAAATACACAAATCAGAAGTGTCTACCATCCTACTCTGGAATATCATTTGGGGGGTGAAGTGAACCTTGGTATTTTTAATACCCAACTCCGCGCAGGATATGCTTTGTTTCCTTCTCCTAAAAAAGTTGTTATTGATCGAAATCAGGATAAGGAAACTATATCTGGAGGACTCAGTATCGGGTTAGATGAGAATGTAAACCTGGATGTCACCTTTCTAAGAAACAGGTGGTCGCGATATTCTGCTGATATATACACGCCAGGGGGAGTGAGTGAAAATATTTATACCAATCACCTTTTGATTGGTTTTTCTTACTCTTTCTGATTTTTTTGGATTATCCTTCTTGGGTAATTCGCACGTGGTTAGCATTCCTATTTAACCTCACTAGGCAAATAATTCTGAGGATGGGTTAAATTTGTCCTCCTGATTGTTGAAACCTTTGGAAGAGAGTGTTGTTCAAGAGTAGATTATCTTGGTATGACAGAAACTGAATTTACAAACCTGTTATCAAAGATTGATTCCCTTTTTATTCCCAAAAGCAGGGGGTCCTCAGGAGGAAGATGGATTGCAGAAGGATCCATAATTGGAGGGGCTTCAATCGAGGATATGGAGCAAGCTTTGAAATCGGAATCTATTTCTGTCGATGTTCGAAATAACGGGGAAAGTGTGTATATCCGAGTGGAAGAAAAAGACAGGATATTATTAAAAATTCCTAGGATACCCCGAATCCACATTATATTATTCTTTTTAACCATTCTTACTACTCTCATGGCAGGTGCCTTAATGGAAGGAATTAACTTTTTTGCCAATCCTCTAGGTTTGGTAAAAGGAATACCCTTCTCATTTACTCTTATGCTGATCTTGTTTACTCACGAATTCGGTCATTACTATTATGCACAAAAACATGGGGTAGATGCGACCCTTCCATATTTTATTCCCGCACCGACATTTATCGGAACATTTGGTGCTTTTATAAAGATAAAATCCCCAATTCATAAGAAAAGTGCTTTGCTGCAAATTGGTGCATCAGGGCCGATAGCCGGATTTCTCATCGCCGTACCTGCATTAATTATTGGATTAATTTTATCAAATGTTGTGGAAGTATCTGGGGAATCAATTGGAATTATTCTTGGAGACTCTGTTTTAATGAAGTTTCTTACGGCAATAATTCATCCTGGTTTAACCGAATCTCAGGATATCCTGCTTCACCCTGTAGCTTTTGCTGGATGGATCGGTTTGTTGGTCACTATGCTGAATTTACTGCCAATTGGTCAATTGGACGGGGGACATGTTGCCTATGCTCTCCTTGGGCAGAAACATGATATTGTGGCGAAATGTACTTTTCTTGCTCTGATCCCGTTAAGCTTTATTTCATTAAATTGGCTGATATGGGGAATATTAATTTTAGTTCTCATGCGTTCGACGAAACACCCTCCAATTTACAATATGGATGAACCATTATCAGATAAGGATAAATTGATTGGGTATGTGTGTCTTTCTATTTTTATTCTGTGCTTTATTCCTGCACCTTTCCAGTAAAAAAAATCTGGATTTGAGTTGGAGAAGTTGATACAAAGTATCTTTGTTTTCCTGACAGCATCTATTCTGGTTTCTCAATCCCGGATAGGGGATTGGGAGTCATATACCTCTCCACTCATCATTCACGACTTGATTGAGCTTAACAGTAAAGTCCTCTGTGCCACGGAAGGAGGATTATTAATTTATGATGTAGCGAGCGAAGAATTTTCTACCTTGACAAATATTGATGGACTGATCGGAACAAACCTGAATGTAATTGAAAAAGATTTATTTGGAAATATTTGGCTGGGTGGTGCTTTACCAAACGGTTTCATCCAAGTTTATGATCCTTCAGAAAGCAGTTCTATTGCAGAATTTGATTATGATCTTACGGAGATCATTGATATAGCTGTTGGGGATACAATAGCTTTTGGCGTGTACAAACTCAACCTAGATTTCGGAATACAGAAATTTCTCCATGACGGAAATCGATGGAGCCATAATGACTTGATGTTTGCAAGTTGGCTATATTCTGCAGAAACGATAGAAGGAATAGAAATATGGAATGATTTTGTATTTATTGGGACGGAAAACGGACTTTATTCAGGGAGCATCCATGAGGATCCAGGTTTATGGAATTTAGTTCTTCCAGGGTTAAACGGTTATGTTACATCCTTGCATGTGATGGATGATAAGCTGATTGTTGTGTGTGATCGTATTGTGTATGAATTGAGCCTGCCAGATTTGGGAATAAAAGTATTGGCAGATTATATGAATTGGCCTCTAATGGATCTGGTGATCACGTTTGATGGCAATCTATTTGGTGTTTTATCCAATGCCTTCATAAAGCTTGGTCAGGATGGATATGACTGGATATTTTATTTTCCCAGCTACTCAGTGAATGTGATCTTGGGATTGGATAACAATCAGGTTGTTGCAGGAACTAATACAGGTTTGGCGTTTGTGGATAAAAATTATATGAAGTTTGATTACAAGATCCCTAATGCACCACTTACAAACCAGTTCACTGCAGTGACTGTGCTAGATGATGGACGTATTGTAGCAGGATCTAAATACGGATTGGCAATCAAGGAAGAATGGGGATGGCGGAATATAGTAGAAACTACTTTAAATGATGTGATTGTTCATGACTCATTTGATAAGAATTTTTTTGCAGCAGATACAATTCCAGTAGATTTTGGTGGATACATAGCTGACCTAGAACAGGGACCCGATGGTCTGGTATATTGTGCAATTCGCGGAACTTATCCTGAACCTATAAGACATGGTGGAGGTATCATAATAATTGATGTAGATAATCCACCAGATTTTTCAATAATTGATACAACCTATTTAAGTTATTTCACTAAGAATAGTAATCCCGATCCTTATATGGTTGTGAAGGATTTTGAGTTTGATTCGAAGGGCAATCTATGGGTTGCAGATGCGTATGCAACAAATAAATTTGAGTCTATTCAGGTCCTAAATACTGCTGGAGCTTGGGGTTCCTTTATTGCCGAGGAGGAAGGAGTACTTAGCCTTACAACAAATACAATTGCCCATGATTTTTATAATAGGGTCTGGATCGGTTCGTTTGAAGGGGAAGAGAATGTGGTGGGAGGTGTCAGTTATCCAAATGGCGGATTAATAATGTTGAGGTACGAAGGAGAACCGATCAATCCTAGTGATTTTCAGATGAAAGAAATAGATGTGAGCCCCAACAATTCAAATAATACAGTTTGGTCTTTGGCTATGACTCCCGAGAATCGGCTATATGCTCTAACTCCCATAGGGTTGACTTATTTTGACCTCAGTTACTCTAATGAGAATCCAATTTTACGACAGGGACCCCGCGCAACAAACGGAGAATTATACTATTATTTCCCGAATATTTCTTTTGGTGGACCTAATCCAAATGCAAAGTTAAAAGCAGATAACAGGGGAAATATATGGGCAACCTCAACAACTGATGGAATTCATGTTTTATTGAACAATGCGACCTATTGGCCAGATATTGATGGATTCAGGAAATCAAACAGTCGGTTGCTCTCTGATGGAGTAACTGATATTGAATTCGATAGTGAAAGAGGAATTGCCTGGATTACTACTAACAGGGGAATCAGTGCGGTTAGAATTCCTTTTACTCAAGAAAGAGAACATTATAAAAACCTGAGAATATTTCCCAGTCCATTTCATGTCCCATCAGAAACACCATTGATTGTGGACGGGTTGAAGGATGCCTCCTCTCTAAAAGTAATGACTATTACAGGGAGAGTTCTCCGTGATATAAAGAACATTGATTTAGGGACCCATGGAGATCAGATTGCCTGGGATGGAAGAGATAAACAGGGCAGGTGGGTGGGAAGTGGAGTCTACTTGTTATCTGTTTATGACGAAACCGGGGAAAGTACTTTTGGAAAAGTCACAGTTATCCGTCATTAGTTTGTTCGACGTATTCCGGCATTAAACCAAATTCGCTTTCCAATTCTTCAGCGATAGATCGTACCAGAATTTTCCGTTTTTGATGCGGAAGAAACACACTTTTTGCGGATGTGATGGTGATGTGCCGGAAGTCGTTCAATCCAAATCCAAAAAGTTCATGCGCTAACATAAATTCTTTGGTTAATGTCGTATTGGAAATAAGTCTGTTATCTGTACAAAGCGCAATCCGGATACCGAAATTATAATAGAACTTTATCGGATGGTATTTAAGAGAACGAATACTACGTGTCTGCCAATTTGATGTTAGGCTGATTTCCAGTGGAATCCGATGATCATTTACGTAGTTCAAAAGATCGGTGTCTTCCTTTAGACGGGTTCCGTGACCAATTCGGTGGGCACCGCAATGATGTATTGCCTGATGAATAGATGCCGGGCCAAACGCTTCTCCCGCATGGATTGTCGTGTTGATATTATGATTCAGGATTAAGTAAAATGCTTCCAGGTGGTGCTTGGCAGGATAGTTTTCTTCCGCTCCGGCAAGATCAAATCCCACAACACCTTTATGTTTATATTGTACAGTGAGATCTGCCAACTTGAGAGAAATTTCCGGTGAAATATTTCTGATTCCGCAGACAATTATTCCGGATTGAACTCCAAACTCTTTTTCACCGTTTTTTAGTCCTTTGAGAACAGCTTCGATAGACTCACCTGGGCTCATTCCGGATTTTGTGTGTAAAATGGGAGAATAGCGTACTTCAATGTAACGTATGTTCTCCTTTGCCACATCTTCAATTAGCTCAAACGCAACGCGCACCAGACTCTCCGGTGTCTGGAGTACACTAAGGGTAATTTCAAACTTGGCAAGGTAACCTTCCAGAGACCCGCGGTTTTTTCCAAAACAAAGAAGTTTTTTAAGTTCCTCAGCATTTTTTGTGGGTAACCCAATATTATTTTTCTTTGCTAAATCAAGAATTGTTGCAATGCGAAGACTACCATCTAAGTGACAGTGCAACTCTACCTTAGGAAGTTTCTTTAGAAGTGTAGTAGAAATTTTCATAGATTATTTTTTTGTGACGATTTTGTAAAGCCAGACAATAACCCCGATAAAAGCAATTGGTCCTACCAGTGATAATCCACCAATGGAGGGCCACCAGTCTTTATTCCCTGTGATAAAAATAGGTAGTGCAACCAGAATTCCCATGAGCGCCTCACCGGTTATGAGTCCAGATGCCAGCAATAACCCTTTCTTTTCTTTTGATCCACCTGCTCCAGATTTTTTTCCAAAATGATTGATCATCCCACCAATAAAGATAGGCACTGTAAGTTCGATGGGAAGATATATTCCTACTGCTACAGCCAGGACCGGTATGCGGAAATCCGATCCGATTTTTTCCTGGCGGATATCCATCAAAATGAGAATAACGGCGATGACAGCACCAATAGATACAAAACCCCAAGGCAAATTTCCACTGAATACACCATCAGCAACGGATTTCATTAATGTTGCTTGGGGAGCAGACAGGGTGGATGAACCAATTGTGTAGGCCGTATGAAGAATATCAAGCACCAAACCCAAAACAACCGCAGCGCTTAGAGTACCAACGACCTGCATGACTTGCTGTTTCCAGGGAGTTGCTCCTAAAATGTAACCGGTTTTTAAATCCTGGAGATTATCACCACCAATGGCAGCTGCACAGCACACCACAGCACCAACCATAATAGCGCCTGCAGCACCTACTTCAGATCCTGTTCCTAACAGTGCTAATAAGAGTAGCGATGAAAATAAGATTGTAGCAATTGTAACACCAGAAATGGGATTATTAGATGATCCAACCACACCGGCCATATACGCAGCAACTGCGGAAAAGAGAAATCCGAATATCATCATGACTATAGCGAGGATGGCTGCAATTCCAACTGATTTAATGATTCCCAGGTATAAAAAAAATACAGGAATGAGTAAACCCAGCAATGCCATGCCCACATAATTAAT
>DPYO01000146.1:16435-25771 GCA_003535775.1 Fidelibacterota bacterium
GCTTGAATTCCTGCTACAAGAGGTTTGAACAGTTTTATCAGCGACCAGATACCGCCGATGACCATAGCTCCAACTCCCATATATCGGATTTTGCTGTTCCAGATATTCCAGGCAGCATCCATTGGTTCGCCCTCAAATCCGTATAAGGCGGTATAAATGGGAATTGCAATTCCCCATGAAATCAGTCCGCCGGCAACTACTAAAATCCCGATATTACGTCCCACAATATAGCCAACGGAAATGAGGGCAGGGGAAAGATTCGATCCTAATCCAAAAATTGAGTTTCCAACTGCAACTGCCTTCTCTATTACAGCATGCCACATACTAAAGCCCTGCTCTGCTACTTTCATTAAACCACCAACTAAACCTGCAACCGCGATTGTTTTCAATCCGCTTTTAGCATCAGCAGAATCGCTGGAACGGGCTTCGTCGCCTGCTTTCAAAACTTCCGCAGTGGCGATCCCTTCTGGATATTTGAGTTTTGCTTCCACAATAAACGCCCGTCGAAGGGGTACAGTAAAAAGAACTCCAATCAATCCGCCGATGGCAGCAATTTTGGCTACTTCAATGTAATTGAAATCCTGCCAATACCCCATCAGCACCAAAGCCGGGATGGTAAAAATGACACCCGCTGCCAAGGATTCTCCCGCTGATGCGGCAGTCTGGACGATATTGTTTTCAAAAATGTTGGATCGACGAAACATGGAGAGCACCCCCATAGAAATAACTGCCGCCGGGATTGAAGCGGAAACGGTCATTCCTGCAAATAAACCCAGGTAGGCATTGGCGCCAGCAAGAATGATTGACAAAATTATTCCAAGGAATATGGCTTTGAGGGTTATTTCAGGAGGATGTGGCTTGGTCATTTTTGGTTCCTATTTTGCTATTTTTGACAATTTAAAGGGTGAAGGTAGAAAAAAAATAATCATGTTCCCTAACAAAATATTTTATTCTTCACAATTCGTTAAAAAGAATAGGGGAGGTTTTCTAAAGCCTGTTCATTTGTTTTTATTTTTTTTCAAACAAAAAAAATATGTAATATTGTGACACATAGGGGTGCTGTTCCGAAACCAGATGGAACAACTGAGAATAAACCCATTGAACCTGATCTGGATCATGCCAGCGTAGGGAGCCAAACATGAAACAACTCATATTTTTTTTATTTTCGCTTTATTGCTTGTATCCGCAAATCACCGGTACCGTTATTGATACAGAAACAAGCAAACCTCTTTCGGGCGTAAATATTACCAGTGGAGAACTTGGAACTGCTTCAGATAATGAAGGTCGTTTTAAACTCATTGTGCAACCGGGAAAGGAAGTGACATTTTCTCATATTGGATATTCAATAATCTCAACTCATGCTTTCGATGGAATGATTGTAAAATTGAAAGCCTCTATTTTACCCGGCAAAGAAATTGTTATCCGTGCCGGGCTCAAAGAAGAATCTTTGCAGCGATCTGCATCCAGCGTAACGGTAATTGATGCACTATCCATAAAAAGGATTGATGGAAATCATTTTCAGGATGTGATGGAATCTATACCAAATTTCAATGCAGCTGGAGGGACCAGCAGACCAAGGTATTTTCAGATTCGCGGAATTGGGGAACGTAGTCAGTACTTTGCGGAAGGACCTCCGAATTTTTCCGTTGGATTCGTTATGGATGATATTGACTTGAGCGGAATAGGCATGGCAGGTCTACTGTATGATCTGGAACAAATTGAAGTGTTCAAAGGACCGCAGTCAACTATTTTTGGACCAAATGCATTAGCAGGATTAATCAGCTTGCGATCAAAAGAACCAAACCAATCCTTCACCGCGAATATCCGCCTAACCGGAGGAACGGACAATATCCAGCGATTGAATGGAATGGTGAATATTCCTCTGGGAGAAACCCTTGCCCTGCGAATGGCTCTGGAATCCGGCTCTGGAGATGGCTTTAGAACCAACAAATTTTTGAATAAAACCAACACGAACGGACGGAATGAAACTATTGTTCGTGAGAAACTTTTATTTGTTCCTACCGAAAATTTTAATACAATTTTAACTTTCTTTCATGCGAAGCTGGATAATAAATACGATACTTGGGCGCCGGATAATAATGAGTACTTGTTCACCTACACAAACCAGCAGGGGATTGACAGCCAGGAAACAAATGCCTTTTCACTTCGAACGAATTTATCTCGAAAAAATTTGAATGCCACGCTGATTGTATCCCAATCTGAAACGGACTTAATTCATGCGTACGATGGCGATTGGGGTAATGATGATTATTGGCTTCACCCACCATATAATTTTGATCCAAATGTTACATATTGGAATTATGAATTTTATGACAGGACTGACCGGAATCGGAAGAATCAAACAATGGAGGGTAGAATCAGTTATGGTGATGTTATCTTGGGATACCACACCAAAAGTTTAGAGGAAAAAGATAATGCTTCCGGTTGGCTCTACGGAGGTGATGCCTCTTTAGCTCAAAGCAAGTTTAATTTTGATGTGTCTGCAGTTTTTGCGCAAATGGAAAGGAATATTTCAGAAAAAATTATTGTTTTAGCCAATGTTCGGAAGGAAACCAACAAACTGAAATATTATGGAACAGCAATAGATTTTGATTGGGATGTTGAGGACTACGTTAATTTAGAGCCGGTTGCATTTGAAATTTCTCACAATTTATTGGGAGGAAAACTTGCACTGCAATATTTTATGCGTAATGGAATCAATGTTTATGGGAGTGTATCCCGGGGCTACAAAGCCGGAGGTGTAAATCAGCATCCCTTTTTGGTAGCAGAAAATCGTCCTTATGATCCGGAATTCATGACAAACTTTGAAATTGGATTGCGGCGATATACAGAAAATTCTACCCTACATTTTTCAGCATTTGCGGGCAAACGAATGGACCAGCAGGTTTCCATTTCCAGCCAGCAAACGGTTGGTGATCCTAATAGTTTTATATTTTACACAGCGAATGCTACCACCGGATCGTTAAGTGGTTTTGAACTTGATGGAACTTTCAAGCTAAACCAAACACTTTCAATTTCTGGTTCACTGGGAATATTGAATACCCATGTAGAGGCTTTTACATTTGAGTCTGATGCCGGGATTACAACCACTTTCGGAAATCGTGAAGCGGCACATGCGCCCAAATATACAGGTATCCTTGCTGTAAATTATGGAGGAGAAAATGGTTTATTTACACGGGTAGAATTGTTGGGAAAAGATAAATTCTATTTTTCCGACAGTCATAATGAGATTTCTGATCTATACCAACTGCTAAATGGTCATTTTGGTTATGACTTTGGAAATTGGTCAATCAAATTTTGGGGTAGGAATATTTTGAATACCCGCTACGCTACTCGGGGATTTTATTTTGGATTAGAACCAATTTGGAACGAGGAACTCCAGGATCATGAATATCCCGATAAAAAATACGTTAGTTTTGGCGACCCTGTATATTTTGGGGTGACAGTTGATTATAACTTTTAATCAAAATACTATACGACAGGTATTCTTATCTGAACTATAAAAAATAGTAGTAAAAAAAGTTATTAAATAAATCGCTAATTGTAACCAAACCTATCATTCTATTCAACTTTAATTTGAGATAAGATAATGACGGATGTAATTTTCTACCCATGTCTAAATCGGAATCGAAACGAAAACGCCTTTTTCTTATTGATGGCTATGCTACACTGTACCGCTCTCATTTTGCACTGATCCGGAATCCTCTTATCACCAGTTATGGCTTGCCAACCAGCGCTTTGTTCGGTTTCACAAACCAGGTATTAAAACTGCTACGTCAAGAAAAACCGGATTATTTAGCTGCTGTTTTTGACACTCGCGAAAAAACATTCCGGCATAAACGTTTTCCTAAATACAAAGCTAATCGGGAGAAGATGCCTGATGAACTGCAGGAGCAGTTACCCCATTTGTGGAATTTGCTGAATGCAATGCAGATTATCACCCTGTCAAAACCGGGATTTGAAGCTGATGATATTATTGGCACCTTAGCCCGCGAAGGATCAAATGATGGGTTGGATGTTTTCATTGTGAGCGGAGATAAAGATTTTATGCAGCTTGTGAACGATCATGTATTCTTGTATACACCCGGAGGAAGAAGCATGGATATTCGAATTTATGATTCAAAGGGAGTTGAAGAAAAATGGGGAGTTCCTCCGGAAAAAATGATTGATTTTCTGGGTCTCATGGGAGATTCTTCAGATAACATTCCCGGGGTGAGGGGTGTTGGTGAAAAATCTGCAAAAAAATTAATCATTGAATTTGGTTCCCTTGAAAATGCACTGAAAAATGCGGAAAAAAATACGAACAAACGGGTTCGGAATGGGCTATTGGAGTATAAAGAAGACGCCCTCCTAAGTAAAGAATTGGTGACTATTGATACCAATGTAGAATTGAACTGCGGGATATCCGAACTCATCCGGAATGATTTTGATCTGTCAACATTACGGAATCTGTTTCAGGAGTTTGAGTTTTTTGGATTGGTGAAACAGTTAGATGAAATGAAAGCAGATCTCCAAACCAAGGAAAAAACCAAACAAAAAGGTTACGAAACAATTACTGAATTAAGTTCTTTCAAAACTTTTGTGGAATCAATAAAAAAAGGAACACTGCTTTCCTTTGATTTGGAGACTACATCAGTTGATCCCATGCAGGCAGACATTGTGGGTCTAAGTTTTTCCATCCGCCCTGATTCCGGGGTGTATATTCCCTTGAAGTACAAAGGCAAAGGAAAAAACCATTTCGGCAGAAATGAACTTTCTATGGTGATGAAAACTGTCAAGCCTGTTTTAGAGGATTCCACTATCCCAAAGACGGGCCAGAATGTTAAGTTCGATGCTCTAATCTACAAACGACATGGGGTGGTTGTTCACGGGATTGTCTTTGACACGATGATTGCTGCTCATCTTTCCAGCCCTGAAACACGATCTTATAAACTTGATAAACTTGCCCTTGAATTTTTGAATTACAGGATGGTTCCCATTGAAGAACTTATTGGTTCAGGACGCAACCAAATCACAATGGCTGAAGTGGATTTGGAAAACGCTGCCTTTTATGCTGCGGAGGATGCAGACGTAGCTCTTCAGTTAACAAAAATTCTTGAAAAAAAATTGAGAGAAAATGATCTGCTAGATTTTTTCAACAGGGTGGAGTTACCCTTATTAGAAGTATTGCTGGAAATGGAATATTCAGGGACTTATGTGGATGTAAATCATTTGGATGAGATGTCCTCGGATTTAGCCGGAAAACTGGATAGTTTATCTAAAAATATTCTCAAGGAATCGGGTACCGAATTCAATATCAATTCTACACAGCAATTAGCGCAAATCCTTTTTGATGTTCTTGAACTTCCAAAAATTAAAAAGCGGTCTACTGCAGAAGACGTTTTGAAAAGACTCCAGGACCAACATCCCCTACCAGGGATGATTCTCCAATACCGCAAAATGAATAAACTTAAAAATACATATCTTGATCCTTTGAAGGACTATATTCATCCGGAGACCGGAAGGATTCATTCGTCTTTTAATCAGACTGTGGCCGCCACGGGCCGATTGTCCAGCACCAATCCTAATTTCCAAAACATTCCTATTCGAACTGATGAAGGACGGGAGATTCGGAAAGCCTTTAGAGCTAGGGAGGAAGGTTGGAAGATTTTTTCCGCTGATTATTCCCAGATCGAACTGCGGGTCATGGCTCATTTGAGCCAGGATCCAGGTTTAATGAAAGCATTTCAAAATGAAGAGGATATCCATGCGCGAACAGCCAGCCTAGTTTTTGGCGTATCTTTAGCGGATGTTCTTCCGGAGATGAGACGTACCGCAAAAATAGTGAATTTTGGAATCATGTATGGTGCAGGTCCTTTCCGGATGAGCCAGGAATTGGGAATTCCAATAGGAGAAGGAATGGCCCTAATTGAAGCCTATTTTAACAAGTATGCCGGGATCAAGGATTATATTGAAAGAACTTTGGAGCAGGCGCGAAAGCAGAAGTGGGTGACCACAATGCTGGGTCGAAGGCGTCCTGTCTGGGAAATCAATAACCAAAACCAGATAAGGCGGCAGGCGGCTGAGAGGATGGCAATTAATATGCCTATCCAGGGAACCGCTGCAGAAATGATCAAACTGGCAATGATATCAATCCATAAAAAAATGAAAAAAGAAAGCCTGAAAGCGATGATGATTTTACAGGTACATGATGAATTAATTTTTGAGGTACCAAAAGAGGAAATAGACCATTTGAAATCTATGGTGATACGAGAAATGGAATCGGCTCTTCCATTGTCTGTTCCTATTATTGTGGACTGGGGTGTTGGTGATTCCTGGTATGAAGCGCATTGAACATTCAGAAGTATGAAAATCACATTGTGAAATGCAGATAAAATTCAATAATTCAGCTAAAGTGAACAAGTAATGGAAGCCAGCGTAACCTTAAAGAAGGTAGGCAAACTATTCCGTGACAAAACAATCTTGGCGGGTTTGACATTTGGTGTAGAGAAAGGCTCTATTGTTGCTTTTGTTGGGGATAATGATGCCGGAAAATCCACATTGCTAAGAGTCTTGGCAGGGCTTGAAAATCCAGAATATGGTTCGGTGTTTATCCATGGGATGGATATTGTAAAACGACGAAAAGACATTCGCCATATGATTGGTTATATTCCCTTGGAACCGGATATGGATCCTTGGTTAACCCTAGAACAGAATATGCGTTTTAACGGATTACTTTATGGGGTAGATAATTCCACCATTTCAAATCGAATAGCTGAATATTCGTCAAGACTTGATCTGTTCGATTTTTTACACCATCCGGCGAACAGTGTATCTTATGGAAATCTTAAAAAATCCATGATTGTACGTGCCCTTGTGCATGATCCAACCATTTTAATCCTGGATGAACCTACAGCATTTATGGATGCTCAATCCAGCCGCCAAACTTGGGATTTATTGAAAGGGCTTCGCAGGGAAAAAACTGTTATCTATGTAAGTCAAAAATTGTTAGAAATTGAGCAGGCACATGACCGGATACTTGTACTTAACAAGGGCAAAGTTATCCTGGATGGAAGTCTAGATAAACTTCTTGAGAGTACTTTGGAATTTCATCAGTTCCAGATTGAATTTGAAGAATTGCCGGATGAACTTTATCAAAAACTGTCAGCAATTCCGAGGGTGGTGACTCCAAGCAGGATGAATAATATTTTTTATTTTTATGGTCGATCAAGGAAAGTCTTTTTTCAAGTATTAAAAGAAGCAGGTGATACTCTTATGGAAGATCTTGATATTAAAAAATTGGGTTTGAGAGATCTGATGGATTCAGAATTTGCGCGGAAAGGATTAGATTGATAATTCCATTTATAAGACGTCGCTGGTGGCTTACGCAACAACGTCTTTTTCCAACCTTAAGTTTTGCTATGCTTTTACCCATAATGTTACATCTTTTAATTGTTGTTCCCATGGCAAGCCTTGTGGAAAGCCCTTTGAATAATGTTTCTTATGAAAAATGGGTGTATCCAGGTTTGCTTGTTTTGATCGGAATCATTTCCTTGATTCCCGTTTTGTTTCGTGATTTATTTGATTTTCGTATTCATAAAAAAGCAATTATGTACATGACATTAGCACCCATTTCTAAGCTTAAGTTGATTGTCGGCATTTTAGTTGGTGCAATTCTTGAGTCAATAATCTTTGTGATTATTGGACTATTAGTACTGTTTTTTGTAACCGGAATTATCCTAAATTGGGGAGATTATCTTATAATTTTTGGATTTATTATAATCATTAATACTCTTGTAGGGAGTTTCATCACAACACTTGCCCTCTTGACTGCGCGGATATTCTCGTTTATTTTTATTTTAATGATCTTTTTCTGTTATGTCCTATTCGGATCCGGGATGATTGTTCCATTGGATTATTTTCCAGATCAATTGGGGGTGCTGATACAATACCTGCCGTTAAATGTAATGATTCATGAGCTTAAGCTGGTGATTTTTATGGGGGTTTTTCATTGGATACCCCTGTCTATTCTGGTTTTTATTATTTTTTCATGGACATATATCAATAGTGAAATCTTTCGCAGGAAATTAAATCAGTGATTGCGTATTTGTCTGGCGGGATGGAACATGCAGTCAACGAAGGAGAAGACTGGCGGAATAAAATTACAGAATGGCTGCGGAAAAATCTGGGACATTCAGTGATCGATCCTGTAAAAAAATCCCGTCAGATTGTGGATGAAACACAGTCTCATGATTATAGGTTATGGAAGAATTCCGATCGGGGGAAATACAAAGCATTTGTCCGGCAATTGATTCGCCAGGATTTAGATGGAGTTATCAATAAAGCGGATTACGTCATTTGCCTTTGGGATGAGGGGGTTGTTAAAGGAGGGGGAACGCATGGAGAGGTAACCATCGCTTATCATTACAATATCCCTGTATTTTTGGTAAACACACTTCCATTTGATGAGTTAAGCGGATGGATATTTTCATGCTGTACAGAAGTATTTCCTGATTTTATAAACTTAAAAAAGAGAGTGTTGGAGCTCTATGGATAGGTTTTGATTAGAAAGTTTTATTATTACAATCAATGGTTCACAGCATAAACATGACAGGTCCGAAAGCAATAATTCACCTTGATAGTCTCATACATAATTACCAACTGATAAAAGAGAAGGTCCAAAATAAGAGGGTTATGGCTGTGGTGAAGGCGAATGCTTATGGCCATGGGGCAGTTCCCGTAGCAAAAGCTCTTGAATCAGTTGGAGTGGATTGGTTTGGTGTTTTTACTCCTGAAGAGGGAATAGCATTACGGCAAGGTGGGGTGTCTGGAAATATTTTAGTTTTCTGTCGGTTCAATCGTCAATTTCTTCCGAAAGCAATGGAATGGAATTTGACATTAAATATCACAAGCGAAGATGATTTAATGGATTTGAAAGAATTCCACGCTGCTACGGGATCAAGTCCTGCTGTTCATGTAAAAATAGATACTGGAATGACACGCTTAGGACTGCCTGTTGAAAGCGCTTCCTCCTTTTTTAAATTACTGAAAGAGACTCAAAATGTTCAGTGTGAAGGAATCTATTCCCATTTTGCCACTGCTGATGAAGGAGACCCAGGATATGCAGAATATCAGTTGAAACAATTTGAGGGGATTTTAAAAATTGCAGAGCAGATGGGTCTTACATTTGAACATGTACATTTATCCAACAGCGGTTCAGTGTTAAACCTGCCGGAATCCTCTTTCACACTGGTGCGGGTTGGGTTGCTATTATATGGAGCCTTTCCATCGGATGAAGTTCCGAAAGATCTTCCTCTTGAACCTGTCATGGAATTT
>DPYO01000027.1 GCA_003535775.1 Fidelibacterota bacterium
CAGACACTCCGGCAGAATTGGTGACGGTATCGTTCTCCGGCGAATCCTGGAAAGGATTCTCAAAGGCTCTCATTCCTATTTATTTTGCGTACAGCGGGTGGAACAGTGTGGGATATCTTGCCGGGGAAGTGGCCAAACCCGGAAAGACACTTCCTATGGCATTCATTGCTGGAACAAGCATTACAATTGCTCTCTATATGTTGTTAAATAGTGGTTTTCTCCACGTTCTTGGATTGAAGCCAATGCAGGGAGATGCCTTGGTACCGGTGACAGTTTTGGAAATGTTGGGGAATTCGAAAGCAATAATTTTGGTTAATTTTTTGATCTTGGTGAGTGTCTTGAGTTCCCTCTCCATCATTATCCAAACAAGTGCACGAATTTTGCAATCAATGGGAGAGAATGGTGTTTTCTTCCGCAGACTAGGGGAAGTCCATCCGTTTTCTAAAACGCCGGTGATTGCTTTAGTATTACAGGGAATATTGTCAATCGTTTTGATGTTTTTATTGGATATTGAGAAATTAGTGGATTCAACCACGGTTGTTATGGTGCTTTTCTCAGCATTGGTAATCTCCGCTCTTCTAAAAATAAGGGGATACAGTTATAATTCTGGTAAGGAATACACCTTCCTGACACCGCTCTACCCGTTTGTTCCGTTGGCATATATCGGAAGTGCCCTTTTTATTACAGTGGGAGTGGTTCAATACTATGTGGAGTTGGGAAGTGTTCTTCCGCTTTGGGGATTGGGAATTCTGGTAGCCGGATTGCCAGTCTATTTTTTGTGGAACAGAACTGTGACTTAAGGCAACAGGGAAAAGCAAAAAACTGTCTCTTTCGGGGTTTTTTTGTTTCCATTCAATGGAGAAAATGGTACTTTTTCTAAGTTGATGACACTAGATATTGAGGCTCTTGTAGGGAGATTATCCTGTATGTCAACTGTTAGAAAAATATTATTTGGAGAAGAACTTTGATCCTAAAAATCAGCAATAAAATATATCTGCTGTTCCTTATCAATGTCTGCTTCAGTTCTGTGCAGGGGTCTGATTTTCGTAGGGATAGCACCGAGATTCAATCCCAGGAGACACAATGGTGGCAGGAGGAGGCAGGCAATATGGTAACACGCCAGATCTATTCCAGAGGGGTCAGAGATTCATTGGTTCTGCGCACCATGAAGGCAACACCTCGTCATCTGTTTATACCTGAATACCTGAAAAGAAGTGCTTATAGTGATCGGCCCTTGCCAATTGGAGAAGGACAAACTATTTCCCAGCCCTACATTGTCGCCCTGATGACGGAACTCCTTCACCTCGCTGGAGATGAAAAAGTGCTGGAGATCGGGACAGGATCCGGCTACCAGGCGGCTGTATTATCACCCCTGGCAAAAGAAATTTATACAATTGAAATTGTACGATCACTGGCTGAAGGTGCAGGGGAGCTCCTCAAAACGCTGGGGTATGATAATGTGACTGTAAAATGGGGTGATGGTTATGAAGGCTGGGTTGAACATGCGCCTTTTGATTGTGTCATTGTGACTGCTGCCCCGGTCCAAGTACCCAAAGCGTTGATTGAACAGCTTAAAATCGGCGGCAGGATGGTCATCCCTGTGGGCAGTTTTTACCAAGAGCTGAAATTGTTCATAAAGGAAAAAGATGGCATAGAAGAAGAAAGCATTATACCGGTGCGGTTTGTTCCCATGGTTCATCCGACACAATCCATACCCTCCAGTAGCCCGTAATACATATTAATTTGTTTTTCTGGAGTTGCTTCTTACTCTTGATTTAAAGAGGAGGAATGATTTTGTCATCCGCTAACAGAGTAGCGAATTCGAATCGGGAAAAAGATTTCACTGAATTTTAAAAAACCCTTTTTTTAGCAATTAATTTTATATTTGAGTTGTATGAGTGTTTATTGTGAAGTTCTACCCCTTTTTTTAAAGACTTGTAAAAAGTGGATGGGTACCTTCATGAATGGGGAGGTTTAATTTGAAGTTAAAGAAAATCAAAATGTTTTTTGTTGTTCTGGTTGGATTACTTACTCCATTTATTCTCTATGCAGGGAATACGGGAAAAATTACCGGTGCCGTAACTGATAAAGAGATGAGCAATCCACTGCTGGGTGTCAATGTAATCATATCAGAAATGTCGATGGGAGCCGCTACCGATGATAATGGATATTTTATAATCCTGAATGTTCCTGCAGGCCTTTATGATATCCGCGCAGAAATGATCGGCTATTCAGCCATGACCATAACCAATGTGAGAGTATCCGGCGATTTAACCACAAACATAAAATTTGCTTTAACCCCCACCGTAGTTGAAGGTGAAGAAATCGTCGTTGAAGCTGAGCGTAAATTAATCCAGATGGACAAGACGGACAGTCGTAGAACAATCACCTCCGATGACCTGAAGAATATGGCAGTAACTTCTATTGAAGAAGCAGTGGCTTATACTGCCGGTGGAGTAGAAGATGCGGGAGGAAGCCTCCACCTCCGGGGTGGTCGTGCATCTGAGATTGTTTACCAGTTTGAAGGAATTCAGCTGAATGATCCCCTTACCGGAAATCCAAACGATTCCGATATTCCAATCATGGCAGTAGCAGAAACCAATATAATAACAGGTGGATTCGGTGCCGAATACGGAAATGCTCAGTCTGGTGTCATTAATGTTACTGGTAGAGAGGGACGAAATACCTTTGCTGGCGATATTCGTTATTCTACATCAAATGGAGTCTCGGAAACCCTCACCGGAGAAAATCCTCACAATTTCAAAGCTACGGAGTTCTTTCTCAGCGGCCCTATATTAAAGAACAAAGCCTTCTTTTCTGTTGCAGGTGAGGTAAATGAAGACTACGGTTACCTTCCAAACCAATTTTCCAATCTTAATAACTATACCGGGAAGCTTTCATGGAATATAACCGATCATATGAAACTCAGCTTTTCCGGACTTTATTCTCATTCCAATTTTAATGATGGTTTTTCATATAGCTGGAGCCACCAATTGAGTGAAGATAAGCTTACAGAATATATTCCCAGTTATCTGAAGGTTTATGACGGGGAATATGGCGAAATTGCTGATGGCATAATGCAGGATGAAGAAATTCCAGAATTCTATAGCAGTTGGTGGTCACAGGATGGGATTCAGACCGAAGATATTGATGGAGATTTTGTTCTTGATATGTATTTCGAATATGAACCTTATGCAGACTGGAACGGGAACGGCCAGTGGGATGAAGGCGAATATTTTAATGACCTTGATGGTAACGGAGGCTGGACAGATTCAGCGTTTGAGATAGACTATGACGCTAGTGGTCAGTTAATCACCCCTGATGGGGATATGGTTGACGAAGACGAGAACCGCAACTTTATTCTTGAATCAGAATCTGCTACTGATTTTTGGTATGGTAACGGTCAACTGGATACTGAAGATCTGAACGGCAACGGTGTGCTTGATGAGGGTGAAGATATCAACGGCAATAATGTTCTTGATTCAGAAGACGTTGACCGTAATGGACGTCTTACAGAGTTTTCAATGTTTGACCGACTGCCGCTTTGGGATCGAATGAGTAAGATGTGGAACATCGGTTTTACACATACCCTGTCAGACCGCACCTACTACACTCTGCGTATCGCCCAATACTCTACCATGTTGGAATCGAACATTATAGAGCGACTGAATGAAGATACAGACGGTGATGGTATCCTTGATATTTACTGGGGAACAGAACCCTTTGAAGACATAGATGGAGACAGTAATTGGGAGCCTGGAGAATGGTACTCCGATCTTAATGGAAATGGTGCCTATGACCAAAACCTCGATTGGGATGTTGATGGTGATGGTGATGAGCGAAATGAAGACTTGAATGGGAATGGCATTCTTGATAACTACAATCCGGATAATTCCATAACTGGTTTTGATGATCCGAGGGATATGTTTCATGATTCTAATCGCAATAACTATGTTGATGAATCTGAACGGGACTGGAATGGCGACGGTGTTATTGATGATTATGAC
>DPYO01000204.1 GCA_003535775.1 Fidelibacterota bacterium
CGGGGAAACAGGGATGTCCCGATTGTCTACCAGTTTTGGCCCCCTGGTTTTGGATCTCCGCTGTTTTGTCCGTTTATTCAAGTTATCCATGGAGAGATGGAGAGCAACTTCCAAATCCGCTTCAGTTTTCAGCCCTTTATCAGTGAAATAAATCCAGGAATGATGATTTCCATCGTTCCGATATCCCCCAGTCAATAACTGTGAATCAAACTTATTCTGGCCAAATACCAGGGAGATAATCATACAAAAAAGGGTAAAGGAACATCGATTTGATTTTAAGGTATATATCATCATTCTTATTTTTCCATCAATATTCTAGTAAGCTCTATATTCATTAACGTTTTATTCTGAATCAATACCTACTTTGAATTTAACAATGACGGGTGAAATATTCGCAATTATGTACACTAGAAACGAAAAGATGATAATGAGATATACTTCCCCATGTAACGTAATTTAATTACTTTTTTGATATGCAAAAGCATCTTAACAAAATACGGCAGAACAACGGCATGAAGATTGCTGTCTTCGGAGCTACAGGGTTTATCGGCAGCTATATTCTTGATAGCCTTATTAAAAAAGGGTTTGAACCTTCTGTCCTTGTGCGCGAAGGTTCAGAAGACAAACTGTCTCAGCCAGAAAAATGTAGAATTATGACTGGAGATATCAAGGATGAACAAGCAATCAATGAAACCATCAATGGTACTGATTGCATCATATTTAACATAGGGATCATCCGCCAGTTTCCCCATCAGAGAATTACATTTGATGAACTGCATGTACAAAGTGCAAAACGTACCATAGACACTGCACTTCAATTAAATGTAAAACGGTTTATTCTCATGAGTGCAAATGGGGTTTCCCCCTACGGTACGGAATATCAGAAAACAAAATATCTGGCAGAAAAATATTTAAAAAAAACAGATCTAGACTGGACTATTTTTCGCCCTTCTTTAGTTTTCGGACCCTCCAGGGGTAAAATAGAATTTTGCACCCAGCTCAGGGATGATCTGATTGACCTTCCTCTTCCTGCGCCTTTATTTTATACAGGTTTATCACCCCTGCATGCAGGACAGTTTAAAATATCACCTATCCATGTGAAAAATGTAGCAGAATTTTTTACACGTTCTATTAGTGATTCGTCAACCTTCGGGGAATGCTACCATCTGGGAGGATCGGAGGATTTCAGCTGGAAAGAACTGATTTCAATCATTGCAAAGGCAAGTGGAAAGACAAAGCTGAAAATACCTGCACCTGCATTTATTATAAAAACTCTTGCATCTCTCCTGGACGGCTTTAGCTGGTTTCCCATCACAAGAGACCAACTTAATATGCTTTTGGAAGGAAATACGTGTGATTCTGAAGAAGCTTTTAAAAAGTTTGGCATTGACCCTATACCTTTTACCCAAAGTAACCTTACTTACTTAAAAGAGTAAAAAAAGCCCCGAAAAAACGAGGCTTCCTCACTTGAATTTCATTCGCCTTAATTTTTCAGGTTTAAAAGCTCCTCTACTTTGTTTAGGAAAAAAGTTTTAGAATAACCACTCCAACTATCTCTCAAACTTCCATCTGAATTAACGAGATAAAAGGCTGGAAATCCTCTCGGTTCCCCATACTTTTTAATAATTTTTTCAGCTTCAGCTTCTTTCTTATTCACTTTCATGAGTACAACATCTTCAATTATATTTTTTACTTCCTTATCATCATTTGATGCACGACCAAATTTCCAGCAAGAGAATCACCAATCGGCGAAGACATCAATTAAAACTGGTTTATTTTGCTCCTTTGATAGAGTCATCGCATCATCAAGAGATTCAACAGCCTTAGAATAAGCAGTTGAAGAAAGAGCAATGATAAATAATATGATTATTAAATTTTTCATTTTTTACTATTACAAATATATGATATTAATCAATGAGTGAAATATCCACGGCCTTTTGCCCTCTATCTCCTTCTATAACCTTGAATTCTACTTTATCATCATCTTTAACATAACTATCATCAGATAATCCAGTTTCGTGAAAAAAATAATCTACACCATCACTCCCAGCAATAAAACCATATCTTTTTCTTCTATTGTAAAATTTTACTTTTCCTTCTTGCATTGTTTTCCTCAGATTGAATGTGAAATGCTTTTTTTCCCGGTAACTAATTTACTCATAACATCAATTTAGCAAAAACAAATGTTTTGGTGTCCGTAGCAAAAAAAAATTACTTTGAAGATATAATGAATGGCTTACTACCAGAGTGGGTATGAAATCAATTTGCCGTTCTACTTCAACAGCACCATCTTCCTGGTTTGCACAAACTCACTAGCACGCATCTGATAAAAGTAGACTCCTGCACTTACTGGCTTACCAAAGCTGTCTGTTGCATTCCACATGACTGACCTAAAGCCTGCTTCCTGAGTAGTGTTAACCAACTGAGTGACTTCCCTGCCCATTAAATCGTATACTGTAAGTGTAACCTGTCCCTCCTCTGGCAAGTCGTAGCTTAGGCTTGTGACTGGGTTGAAGGGATTGGGGTAGTTCTGGTGTAGCACAAATTCCTGGGGAACGATATTCCGTTTTGTCAAAATCAAGCTCTGTACAAGAGCAGTAATCTGTATCTCTCCATTGTTCAGTACAAACTCTTTACCATCTTGAGGATTCACAAGAATCCATTCCATACCTGCTTCAATTTCCTGTCTATTCTCATAATTGATTACCAGGGGATAACGAGCATTCTGAATCAATATCTCACCCTGTTCCTCCGTATACCTCCAGTCTCCGGAAAAACGAACGTCAAAACCTCCCTTAGGTGGCAGTGGAGGCAATGAATAACGCAATTTCTCTTCCTCAGGAACAGTCACACCAAAATGCAGTGTTAATAAACTGTTATCTCCATTGGAAAACGTAAGGGAATTCGCCTCCCGTAAACGGTTCCTGAACGGAAGTGATTTTGCTGCTGTACTGGAACTGGTGATAGTCACCTCCCCATCACCACTTGACCGCACCCAGTATCCAAAACCCGGATCAAGAGTCTCTGTCAGTTCATATGATACTGTGAATGTATAAAAAGTTCCTGGAATTATGAGGTTGTCCGGATCATCAATATCGGTCACATTTACAGCAGTTGTAATCCCGGATATAAGATTCCAATTTTCAGCTAACGGAACCGTCAATGTAGTTACAGCCACACCGGAAATTGTAGTGGAGCCCGCATCCAGGAAACGTAGCCAGTATCCCTCTCCCAGGATAAAATTCTCCTCCAAAATGTAATTGTCATCAAATGAAAAGAGGGTTCCTTCAATCGCTTCAGGGTACACTGTCAAGTAATATGGATCAGTGACTTCCATCGGCAAGCCCACAAGGTTCCAGTCTGCTATTTGATTCACTGTGACCTGGCTGGTGGTCGCGGTAGCTTCAAAATAACCTGTCCTGTGAATATTCCCCCGGAACATGTTCCAGTAATCGTTAGAATTACCAATATCTTTAAAATCCACATTTACAACACTGCCTCCGCTACCCATAAGAATCTCCAGATCACCGTCATTATCTGTATCCAGTACAGAAGGAGTTCCTTTGAAAGGCCATCCGTAAATGATTGGAAAGAGGGGAAAAGCTGTGCCGTCCAGATGATAAGCCAGCATGCTTCCGTTCTCAGTTCCTGCAATGACTTCTGCATTTCCGTCATTATCCAAATCAGAAAATACAGGAGAAGAATTCACATCACCTCCTGCTGACTGCGGCCAGCCGGCAAGAGCATTCCCATCGCTGTCGATACCATATATGTTTCCATCAGATGAACCAAAGAAAATCCCTATTTCATTACCTGTATTTACAAAGCCTGGGGAGGTGTTTATATCATCTCCGGTCTCAACCTGAAAGCGGATACTTCCATCACTGTTTACTCCATAAAAACTATTATCTCTGGAACCAGCAAGAATTATCTTCTCACCATTCAAGTCTATGACTGCTGGTGCTGTGCGGAAATCACTTCCAGCAGAAACAGGAAACCCGTC
>DPYO01000255.1:0-4313 GCA_003535775.1 Fidelibacterota bacterium
TGCTTTCTAATAATGAAGTACAGGCTATGATTACTGCTTTGGGGACAGGTTTTGGGGGAGAAGGCGGAGAGAACGGAGAACTTTCTGCGGCGGACTTCAACCTGAGTAAGTTGCGTTACCATAAAATAATTATTATGACAGATGCAGATGTTGATGGAAGCCACATAAGGACACTTTTGTTGACATTTTTTTTCAGGCGTATGCCTGAAATTATTTATAACGGCCACCTTTATATGGCCATGCCCCCACTCTATAAAATACAGCAGGGAAAGAAAATTTCATATGCTTATGATGATAACGAGAAAGAAATGGTTGTCGGGCGCATGGAAAAAGACAACAAATCTCAGAAAATTAACATACAGAGATATAAAGGACTGGGAGAAATGAACCCCGATCAATTATGGGATACAACGATGGACCCGGAAAAGAGAACTCTTCAAAAGGTGACGGTTGAGGATGCAGCCAAGGCACAAGAAACATTTCAAGATTTAATGGGACACGACGTGGAATCAAGAAGAAGTTTTATTGAAAAAAACGCAAAGTTTGTTGTAAACCTTGATGTTTAAAATATGATGGATATAGCCAGAGACAACACTCTTCCGCGCGACATCGTTGACGAGATGAAGGAAAGCTATCTTAACTATTCAATGTCTGTGATAGTTTCTAGGGCCCTTCCTGATGTTCGGGATGGACTGAAGCCGGTTCATAGAAGGATTTTATTTGGAATGAATGATCTTGCTGCTGGGTGGAACAGGCCTTATAAAAAATCCGCCAGAATAGTCGGAGAGGTAATGGGAAAGTATCACCCGCACGGTGACTCTGCAATATATGACGCCCTTGTTCGTATGGCACAGGGTTTTTCTATGCGTTACGAGCTGGTTGACGGTCAGGGAAACTTTGGTTCTATAGATGGAGACAGGGCAGCCGCCATGCGGTATACAGAGTCTAGGATGACACGGCTGGGGTCTGAATTTTTACGGGATTTAGATAAAGACACAGTTGACTGGGTTCCCAATTTTGATGAGTCTCTTCGTGAGCCGACTCTTCTGCCCACAACTATTCCCGGGCTGTTGATAAACGGGTCGGAAGGAATAGCGGTTGGAATGGCAACAAAGATACCCCCACACAACTTAAATGAAGTAGTGGGAGCGCTCGTTGCTTTAATTGAAAACAGCGATATTTCTCTGAATGGTTTAATGAATAAACTTCCGGGCCCGGATTTTCCTACAGGCGGAATGATGATGGGGATTGACGGGATTAAATCTGCTTACGAAAGCGGAAGAGGGAAAATAAAGATCCGTGGCCGAGCGCACATTGAAACAAAAAAAAGCGGCAAGGAAAGTATTATAATCTCGGAAATACCATTTCAGGTTAATAAGTCGAATCTCATTGAAAAGATTGCGGACCTTGTAAGAGATAAAAAGATTGAAGGTATTAGTGACCTTAGGGACGAGTCCGACAAAGACGGGATGAGAATTGTTATAGAAACCAAAAGGGGATCAGTTCCTGAAGTGATTTTGAATCAACTGTATAAACACACCCAATTGCAGGATACGTTTGGTATTATTCTTTTGGCCCTTATTAAAGGAGTGCCGAGAGTTATGGGTCTTGCGGAAATACTTAAGCACTTTATTGATTTCCGCCATGACATAGTTGTTCGAAGAACAGAATTTGAGCTTAGAGAAGCAGAAGCCCGAGCACATATATTAGAAGGCCTTAAGATTGCACTAGACAATATTGATGATGTTATTGTAATCATAAGGGGGAGCAAAGACCCCATACAGGCCAAAGAAGGCCTGATGAATGGCTTTGATCTTTCTGAAATACAATCTCAGGCAATTCTTGATATGCGTCTCCAAAGACTAACAGGTCTTGAGGTTGATAAAGTTATTACTGAATATAAAGAGGTAATTAAGATTATTTCCAAACTAAAAGGTGTCTTGGGGAGCAAGGCCCAAAGAATGGATATAATAAAACAAGAGCTATTAGAAATAAGGAACCAATTTGGAGACGAAAGGCGAACAGAAATAGTGGCTGTAGCGACTGATTTTTCTATGGAGGACATGATAGCAGAGGAAGATATGGTAATCACCATCACCCATAATGGCTATATAAAAAGAACAGCCGTGACAACTTACCGATCGCAACGCAGAGGCGGTCGCGGCGTTCAGGGCGCAGGGTCAAGAGAGGAAGATTTTGTTCAGCATCTGTTTATAGCAAACACGCATAATTATATGCTTTTTTTTACAGACAAAGGAAAGTGTTATTGGCTCAAGGTTTATGATATTCCCCAGGGAGGTCGTGCAGCCAAAGGAAGAGCAGTTGTGAACTTGGTTGGTTGTGAGCCTGGCGAAAAAGTAGAAGCATTTGTTAGTGTAAAAGAATTTGATGATGAACACTTTATTGTAATGGCAACAAAAAAAGGTATTATCAAAAAAACAGCCCTCTCTGCTTATGGAAATCCGCGTAAGGGTGGAATTTATGCGATAGAAATACGGGATGATGATAGACTAATAGAGGCACGGATAACAGATGGTGAGAATGATATCCTTGTTGGGACACGAGAAGGTAAATCAATCCGCTTTAGTGAGGGAGACATTCGTTCAACAGGGAGGAAAACAATGGGTGTGCGGGGGATTTCTCTCAGCTCTAAATCAGACTTTGTTGTTGGAATGCTTGTGGTAAAAAGGGAAGGAACCATTCTTGTTGCTACTGAAAAAGGCTATGGAAAGAGAACGGATGTTATTCAGTATCGCACACAGAAAAGAGGAGGAAAGGGCGTAATGACCATGCGGACCACGGACAAGGTTGGAAAAATGGTTTCAATCATGGAGGTAGTGGATTCGGACGATTTGATTGTCATTACCAATAAAGGAGTATTGATGCGGCAACCAATTTCAAAGATTCGTACAATTGGAAGAGTAACACAAGGGGTAAGATTAGTAAAGCTGGACAAAGGATCAACTATTTCCTCAATCACCCGTGTAGTTCATGAAGAGGAAGAAACAGAAGAAAAAGGCAATAAAAACACAGAAGAAGATGAGCAGAAAACAAAAGGCAAAGACCTTGACCAAGAAGAACAGTGAGTTTATCTGGTAACCTGATAGAAATAAGGGAAAAAATTATAAGAGCGCAGAGACGGGGTGGATTTAGCCACCCCGTTTTAATTACTGCTGCCACCAAAACCCACCCGCCACAAGTTATAGAGCAGGCATACGCCTCTGGATTAAGATGTATAGGTGAAAACAAAGTGCAAGAGGCCGAAGAAAAGTTTTCTCTTTTACCTAGCCTGCCAGGGCTAGAAAAAAGAATGATTGGTCACCTTCAATCAAACAAGATTAATAAGGCAATCAGCTTATTCGATTCAATTGATTCAATAAACAGCCTAAGTTTGGCCGATAAACTAAATGTTCGAGCAAACAATTGCGGGAAAACAGTTTCTGTTTTATTAGAAATAAACACAAGTGGAGAGGAAACAAAATCTGGATTTAATTCCCAAAACGACGAGGAAATACTTGCATGTTTTGAGCTTTCAAACATCAAAATAAAGGGTCTAATGACTGTTGGGCCGTTTGTCAAAGACAAAAAAGAGACTAGAAAAGCATTTTCTCTATTGCGAGAACTAAAGGAAGGAGCGAACAGCCAAATTCCAAGCGGCTATCCAAAGATGAAGGAACTTTCGATGGGAATGAGCGGAGACTTTGAAATAGCAATGGAAGAAGGTGGCACAATGGTGCGTCTTGGAACAGCTTTGTTTGGTCCCCGCAGGGAATATATGAAGCAGAAAAAACAATGAACTTTTCCTCCTTTTTTCATGTCTATTTATGTTCAAATGAGGAAAAACAATTTTTGGAGGAGACCGAAATACATCAATTTGCTGGACATAATATAGCAAGTTGCGGAAAGAAAAAAATAATTTGGCCTAAGAAACTTGACTCAAACCACGTTTCTCCTGATAATTTTTTGGTTTTAAAAGAAAGAATTAAAATAGAGGATGTTTTGATAGTTGACAGATTAAAAGGTCTTAAAAAGACAGCATCTATCGTTGGGCATATAAACAGATCCGGAATATCGTTTTTGAGAGGAAAGACGCCAATAAAAAACGCACAACAGTTTCCTGACATGTCACATGTTTATTCAAAAACTGAAGGAATAGAGTCAAAAACCGTGCATACCCTTGGTCCGGAAAGATTTTTAAAACCACCACAACACGAAAGATATATTTGGAGCGAAGCCATAGGGTTGGTTTCTGTCGTTGCCCGTTATATTGGAATGAATGTGTTTGCGGTTGGCACGGAAAACGACAGCAAAAG
>DPYO01000255.1:4675-6177 GCA_003535775.1 Fidelibacterota bacterium
AAGTGGTTTTATATAAACTGACAATAACCCTCCCCCCAAAAAAAGCGAAAAAGGTTGTGTCCTTTGTTGATAGAGTAACACAGCTGTGACCTGGGCTTCTTAGACTCAAAACAAACCCCAAGAGTTAGCTTAAAATTGTTTAATTATATATAGTTTGGTCTATAATTTTGGAAACGATATAGACGTTAAACGTTTCCAATGAGAAAATTAAAAAACATTATTTTAAAAGAAGGTGATAATTTAATATTAGAAGAGGGAATAAAATCCTTTACTGTAGAGAGTCTTGCGTCAAAATTATCAATGAGCAAGAAAACTATATATCAATATTTTCCTACTAAAGAGGTGTTATTAAAGAAAATTATTACCTTTAAACTGAAAAGCATGAGTAAAAAGTTTGATAATGTTTTTAAATCTGAACCAAATGACCCTGTGGTACAATTTATAAAGGTAAGAGATTTACATATAAAATTTTCAAGTAAGTCGGATAGTAGTAGATTAATTTTTTTGAAAACACGCTACCCAGATGTTTGGGGTATTATTGAAAAATATATATCAGAACGTATAGAAACTTTTACTAATATTTTTTTATTAGCGCAAAAAAAAGGATATTTAAAAGATACCATTGATCCCACCATTGCTGCCAAACTATTTGAAAACATATTAAGTACATGTGCTCGACCAGAGTTTGTGTTGAAAAATGATTTTAGTCTTAAAGATATAATTTTTCATTTGGAAGAAATATTAGGTTTTGGATTTTTTAAAAAAAACGCTCTAAAAGAATTACAGAAATATAAAAATAAAAAATTTTAAGAAAAGAGAGATAATATATGGGAATAATTGAAAAAAAATAAAAAATTAATTTCATATGCTTTCTATCTTTGGTTATTTGTTTTTTTTAGTTGTGAAAGCGAACCAGATATACAACCCCCTCAAGATGAAGAGATGTTCTTAGAAGACTATGAGTCTTCCTATAATATAATTCAGGGGGAAATTTTTGATAAACATTGTATTAGTTGCCATATAGCAGGAAACACATATGCAGCAGAATCTGGCCTGATATTAACAACTGATATTTCTTATGAATCATTGATAAATGTGACTCCTAAGAATGAAAAGGCTGCTGAAGATGGCTTGTTTCGCGTGAGTTCTGCGGGGGGTATTCAAGGAACAAACAAAAGCTTTTTAATAGAAAAAATTAACGCACCTAATATGGATCACTTTTATGATGATCATGAGGAATATGGAAATATAATGCCAATAGGGCCTTTATATCTTACAAATGGTCAAATAGGTTTTATTTGGGATTGGATTAGTGAAGGAGCTCCTGACACCGGATATGTTGCTAATATAGCTTTTTTGGATAATATAGAAAGATACGACCCAGAATTTACACCATTAGAAAGCCCAGACAGTGGAATACAGATTCATTTGGGCCCATTCGAGGTAGCACCACAGCAAGAAACAGAGTTCTTTTATTATTCTGAATTAAACATTAATGAAGT
>DPYO01000092.1:0-1308 GCA_003535775.1 Fidelibacterota bacterium
GACTAAATTAGGTTCAAGCCCAAGAGATTTAATGAATTTAGATGAGAAGCCTATCCAGTTTATTTTTGGATATGCCGCCATGTGGGCGGACCATGTGCCCGTGGCGCCACCAAGTTTTCCCAATAATTTATGGGTTTTGATTTGATAGACTTGTCGATCAAGGCGAGCGCAAAAGACAGCTAGTTCTTTTCCAAATGTGGTGGGCGTTGCTGGCTGACCATGTGTCAGCGCCATCATAGATGCATTTTTATATTTCCGAGCGAGTTTTTTCAAGTCTTTATGTACGGACTGAAGCTCCGGCAGATAAACCCGATTCAGGCCATCTTGCCACATGAGTGAATATGACAAATTATTTACATCTTCCGACGTTAAGGCAAAATGAACCCATGGATGAAGTGCTTTTTTTGTTTTGCCTTGAATGTAATACTCAACGGCTTTCACATCATGATTGGTGGTTGTTTCGATCTCTTTGACCTTTTCTGCATCGGCCGAATTAAAATTCTCATAAATTTTTTGCAGACGTAATTGCTCATCTTTGGAAAAACGCGGAAGCTCTTTAATTCTTTTTTCATTACCCAGTGCAATAAGATATTCAATTTCCACCTTAAGTCGATAGCGCATGAGCGCCTTTTCTGAAAAATAAACAGAAAGGTTTTTTACACTATTATTATAGCGCCCATCTAATGGTGAAATAGTGTTTAATGGACTAGACACCAAAAATTCTTTTAACCGCTAAAGCACAATTTCCTGGATCAAGAATAGTCAATACTGGCGTATTGCTTGGCATTTGGAGCGTGGAATGGATGTTCACCATCATATCCGCTTTATCCGAAAAGGGCGGACATCCCAAAGTCGGGAATTCCGAATTTGCGGCGACGAACCCAGACAGGGCATTGGAACGGCCAGCAATGGTGATATACACAATATCCTTTTCGTCTTTATTAGCGGTTAAAATATCTAAAACTTTCAATGGCTGTTTGTGTGCAGATGCCGCATACTGTTCCCATGTGATGCCGTATTCATCCAGTTTATCCGTGATCTTCTTTGCGTGGGGCTCATCTGATGTAGAGCCCATGATAATGACTGTTTTCATAATACTTCCTTTAGGTTTTTATTAATTCTGTCACTAACCGACTTACTGGCATCTGGGAATGGAAACACCCCACCCGTAATTGTTTCATATAAGTAAATGTAACGGCTCGAAAGTTCAGCAACCAATTCTTCCGGCGCTTCCGGTAATGTTTCATCGTTATATGGATCACAATTGTCCATGAACCATAGCCGCAGGAACTCCTTATCAATATTCTG
>DPYO01000092.1:1697-2607 GCA_003535775.1 Fidelibacterota bacterium
GGCGTATGAATTTCATCAATGAGCATAATTTTGCCATTTCCAACCCGGCCCATTTCATATTTTGTATCCACCAAAATCATACCATTTTCGGCTGCTTTCTTTTGTCCGAAGGCAAACAACTCCAGTGCTTTTTCACTGCAGTAGTCCCACCCTTCTTGTGTCATCCATCCTTCGCTCACAATTTCTTCCGGCGAGATGGGGCGATCATGATGCTCTTCCTTTGTAGTGGGTGTTAGCATATTGGCATCAAGTTTCTGATTCTTTACCAATCCTTCAGGAAGGGCATTTCCGCAATATGTGCGGTCGCCATTATTATAAACTGTCCAAAGAGCTGTGCTGGTGCTACCGGTTATATATCCGCGGACGACAAATTCGATAGGGAAAACGTCACATTTTTTGGCTAGGGTTACATTTGGATCGGGTACAGCTATGATATGATTTGCAATGATATGCTTGGTCTGTTCAAACCACCATGCGCTGGTGAGATTCAGCACCTGCCCCTTGAAGGGAATGGATGCTAAAACCCGATCAAAGGCGCTTTGGCGATCTGTGGTAATGAGCGCAACTTTATCCCCAAAATCATATTGATCTCGGACTTTCCCCGTCCGCTTAGTTCCAGTAGGTAAATTCGTCGCGGTTAAGGTGTTGTTCAATTCCGCTTTAATGCGGTCTTTGTAATGTTCAGTTGATTCGATAGCATTCATGAGATAGTGGGTTGAATAGTATATGCGTGTCTAAAATTCCGTTTAAAACAGTTTCAAAATTACCGCCGTTCACGGTCACATTCCATATAACGCCGCGCTTTAATTCAGATAGTTTTTCAATTTCAAATCGTTTGGTCAAGGATTCGAATTTCGCCCTACCGCGCGTGTCATCTTTTTGTCGCACCAGGAAAGATGCGGTATTGTCA
>DPYO01000251.1 GCA_003535775.1 Fidelibacterota bacterium
CTCACCAATAAATTTACGGTTTTGGCTTGTGTATAATGGAGCATGATTAAATACTTTATACTGACCATCGTTGATACCAGGAATGATAATGCCACCATCAATAAGAGCCGAACCTTTTTTGGGTCTAAAATCATAATTTTGAATTTTGTTTTTTATTGGACCAACCCCGTGTATATCTAATAGGTTTTGATCAGAATATGCTTTATTTGTACTCCAAGGATTTTCCAATTCAACATCAAGATTGTAATAAGGAGCGCCATTTGCTTTAATTTCTATACCTCGTCGTCTATTATTGAAGCTTGTGATATTTCTTAAGTAATAAATCCCTGAGGAGTCTAATTGAGTAGGGCTTTTAAATACTCCTTTTTCAGGCATACAATCCAAAGCCATACATTCAAAATCAAAATCAACCGCAGAATTTTTTATTTTGGAATTTGCATTGCCTACTGCTCCTGGGTTTTTTTTGTCAATTCCCTGATATTTATAATCAGGCAAGCTTATATCTGTCCTTTTACTATCATTTGCCAACACGTGGTAAACATCATGCCAATCTCCCTTTAGTCGATACCCACGACTATTTCCAACACTGACCATATGATGCATATCTGCGTGGTGACCGCTTGCCGTACTGTTCCACCGAAATCCATTCCAGCGTGGAGCGTTGATAATCCAAGAATATCTGGTCGTAGATGAATCGGTTGCAGCACCATTTCTTTGTATTCCGCTGCCATCACCATAATCAAATATGTTTTCAATGCGTATGTATTCTGCTAAAGATCTAAAGCCCGGGAAAATACCTGCACTGTTACTATTCATTACGGTGATATAACGCCATGTGTCTTGCCCATATACCTTTTCCCCTCCTACGATTCTATAGTTTCTCGCTGAGGTCACATAATGATGGGAACCTGAAAACCATGAATGTTTGGTAAAAAGAATATTTTCCATTGTGGCATACATATGTAGTGAGTGCATTAGAGGCGGGGCATTATTACTATTTTCAAATACTAAGTTTCTCCACCAACTATATTCACCAAGAATAGAACCATTCCTTATTTTATCCGCCCACATATCTGTGCTGAAAGTAAACTTTGAATCTTCTACTGTCAAATAATCACAGTCGTAAGCACTGAGAGGTCCAGAAAAAATATGAAGATTCCTAAACTCCATATTATCAGATTGTTGCATTAAAATTAATCCTACTTTTGTTCTTATTCTGACATTATTCTTATCAGGAATAAACCCAACGCTTGGATATAAATAAAGGGTGCTTGTACCAGGATCAAATGACCATTCTTCAAGGGTGTCTAGAAATGCAAGTTCACCTCCACGATAACCTAAATCGTAACTTGTTTCAGACCCAACATCTTTGGCTACAGGTGAATGTATGGCATTCACATACCTGTTTACTCCATATTTATAGATTGAGGCTGGTGAACTATCATCAATACCTCTTGGATCACCATTAATTGAGTCTGTTGGATTTTTAAAATTCACTGGCATTGCCATCATCATGTAACGGTCATTTACAAATACACTATAAACCGAATCCATTCTAACTCCATAGCGATATGATAATGAATCAAAATCAATCACTGTTTTATATATATTATGACCATTGTGATTATAGGGTACCCATTCAGTATTCAATGGAATGGTGCCATCAATAATAACATTCTCATCTGGGTATCCTTCTATCTTCACATCATTTAATTCAAATCTCGTTATATACTCTGAATATCGACCCCCTTTGATAAGAACACGATCTCCAGGTTGTGCATCATCCAGGGCACTATTGATCGTAGGATAGGGACAGTTTACTGTACCATCTGGACTACTACATTCGTTTGATGAAAAACTCTGCATCACATTGACATTTTTTATGATACCGTGGTTCTGATTAGGACTTAGATCGATCAATTGATAAGCTCCATTAACATCCATCGGATAATAGGCCACAAGGTTAGATTCAGTTCCAGTTAATCGCTTGTCCATATCAGCCTTTATCTCGGATTCAGTCCTGGCTACATCCCACATTCTTACTTCATCTATCTTTCCTTGAAGATTTAAGCCTATATATTTTATAGGCGTATTTAAGGGTGTTTTTCCAGCCGCCCCAGTATATGTGTAAATTTGACTTCCATTCAGAAATAAAATATAATTGGTACCATCGAATGTTACTGCTATGTGGTACCAGCCCGGTGCTGCAATAACATCCTCAGCCATATAACTGTTCCAAGTGGAACCATCTCCAAATCCATAATGTATACCTGTACCATACCCAATCAACCTCACTGATGGAGAAATGTCATTTGCTTTTGGGCCTGTCGGCGCGTAACCTATAATAGTTTGAGTAGAATTTCCCTTTTGGTCAGAATATATCCAGGCTTCTTGAGTGAATGTAGAGCCTAATATAATTGCTTTGGATGAAATATCAATCGTATCAGGAGTTGCTCCAGGATTAGCTATAAAATTTTTTTCCTCCTTATTCACATCAAAAGAATCAAATCGTAGAAAGTTATCAGTTTGATATTGTGAGATCGAACTCTTATCTACAATCAGATCATCTCCGAACAAAATTGATACAGAAAGAGCTAATATTATTTTAGTTATTATATTTTTCATTGAA
>DPYO01000060.1 GCA_003535775.1 Fidelibacterota bacterium
GCCAGGTCTAACAGGGGAACATAATGATAATCTTTTGCAGAAGGAATGTTGCCCGTTTCAACTGTTGGATTCAGGTCAAAACCGAAAACATCATTTATCAGCTCTCTCTCCTCAAGGCTGAGGGCGGTTTCTGCTTCGTGGAACTGCAGTAGATAGGGACTGATGATATTCCCCGCTTTTACGACAGCATCAGCCAGGGCCTGGTTCCCAAGCGTATCAAGAGAGCGAACAAACATAATGTCCTGGACAATTACTTCAGGATCCCCGCTGGATAGATTTGAAATTAAATCAGCATAATACCTCTTGGGCCAAATGTCCAGCCCGGAACTTTGCCTTGATAAATTATCAATGTTAATGTGAATAATTTCACCGCTAAAAACGGGGTTTTTGTTCAAAATATTACGGAAATGAAAACGGCCGTCTACCGTCTTCAGTTCAAAGACACCGAGGAAGTCTGAAAATAGGAAAAGTATTCCGGAGATGACCAGGATGACAGCGGTATTCCCCAGAAGAAGGGTACGGATTGAAAATCGGCGGGTATTCAAGCCACTGTTATTTGTGCTGTATCCGAAACACGGCTACAGTTCTTTTCTCACCCTCACTCCTGTGAGTCAGGTTTTGTTCCATTACCAGTCCTACCGGACCACCCCGAAAGGTCACTCCGCCCATCACAGGTTTTTCCAGGCGCTGAACAAGCTGAGAAGATTTTTTGGATTCATCTATTTTTTCTAAATTTTCTAATTCACTGGCAATCCGCTTGCTGAACTTCCGCCTGCTTTTGCCTTTTGCCTGGTTATACTTGCCGAAGAGATCTTCCAGCTTCTGAAGCCTGTCACCAGACGATAAAAGATAGAAAACCTCATCCCCGGTTTCATCATCCAGGCTTTGCCATCCCAGAGTGGTGAAAATTGCATCGGTCTTTTCAGTTTCTTCCTGGCTTGATGATGAATAAAGGAGCGCGTACTCTTCCTTCGATGACAGGTGAGCCACGTAAGAAAATGTTCCTTTTCCAAACTCAAAGTTCAGCTTAAGCCCGTCACCTGAGTTGAGAACAGAACCATCTTCAACAATGAAAAGGCTGTCAGGATTGTCTTCTTCCTGCCCAATGAACCCGTAGCGGAAAGAAATAAGCTCATTTGAATCCTGGGCGATAAGAAGAGCAGAGAAAAAAAGAATAACAAAAACCATATTTTTTTGCATTAGTCCAATCATTAGGTTGGCCTCCCTCTATATATAATTTACTCCGAATCTCTCATGCATACAAACGGTCTCCATTTGAAAAAAAATACCCAGAGGAATCAATTTCTAATGCAGGGTTAGATTGTATTCTAACTGTCTGAATCCCAAGGATTGTATCTTCCAAAGTGCCATAAGTATCCTTCGGGATCTTTGCAAGAATAGTGTTTTCCTCCATAATCCTGCTCTACGAGTTGGGTGATAATTTCTGCATCAGCTTTTAGAGCTCTATTATAATGTTTATCAATATCTTTTACAATGATGTATGGGCTTTGTGAATTGTAGCCACCCAAATAACTTGGTGGTTTTTGGTGTTTTATATACTCATCATTACGGAAAGACCCAACCATAATCATACCGTTTCCAAATGTTAATTGGGCATGGGCAATCGTATCATCCTCATTCGGAACAACAAGGTGTTCCTTAAATCCGAATGCTCTGCAAAGCCACTTGATAGCTGCAGGTGCGTCCTTGTAACGCATAGCCGGGATTACTGTTGCAGTAGTGTTCTTAGAACTTTCAGCCATTGATTTTCAGGAGGCGGAATTGGCTTCCGCGAATTGATTCATGGCATCCCTTGTGGAATATTTGTACCGGAAATCAGTTTCCCGTTCAATCTTACTGCCGTCAACCACCCATCTGTACTGAATATAATTGATAAGGGAACTGGGTGCTTCAGTTATAGCTTTGATTCTGAAAAACCATCCAAAAGTGGTTAAAGCCCGAATAAGTCTGGGACCGATAAAAATAGACTTGCCTCCCATGATTTCAACAGATTCACTTTCTTTGATCACATCCGGTGGACCAAGGTTATAAGCGCCGGCTGGCGCCTGCAGAGCCAGATGATAGAGCGCGGATGCGATGTCTTCTTCATGGATTAATTGAGTATCCTGATCAAATTCTTTTACAAGCGGTACCAACGGTTTCATCAGATAACGGGAAATAAAATTACCTAAATTTGGTCCGGCAACTACTGCAGGACGAGCAATGACTATTTCCACATCGGGGTGGGTTTTACCGAATTCCTCAAGTTTTTCCTCCACAATTACCTTATCGTGAGCATATTGGTAGCCAGTCTCCTTTCCCCTAAGAGGGTCTGTTTCTTTGAGCTGTTCAGGATTATTAGGCAAGGCACCGTAAGCAGTTCCTGAACTGGTAACAACCAAACGTTTAACTCCAAATTTGTCTATGTGGCTCAACACATTTTCCATGCTGCCTACATTGATTCTGTACATTTTTTCCGAATCGTGGAGAGGATCAAGGACATATACCAAATGATTAACAATATCAGGAGCGTGTTTTTTAAAAACATCACTTAAGTCACTGTTACAATCCCTGTTGTAAAAAACCAGCTTTGAGAAATTGGTTCTCGGCTCAGCGAGATCAAGTCCGATCAATTCCTGGATGGATTCATCTGAATCAAATTTTTTACACAGTTGGGTGCCAATATACCCTGATGATCCGGTAATTAATATTTTCATAGTTTTACTCTTATATCAGTCAAATTTAACCCCAAAACCCCCTTTTTTCCAATCAACAGGCTGTGTCCTCACAGGCAAACACAACCAACAATTCTATAAATAAAAGTCTTTTCAATTTACCCAGAAGAATCAATTTGGAGGCTAATCTCATTCACCCCATCCCCACTTTTTTACAAAGAGGTGGTCTAGGATTTCCATATTTCAGTTTAGGTTCCAATTCGAAATCTTCAGTGGTTGACCCAAACAAATAATAATGAAAAAAAATTGAAACTTTTTGATCTTTCAGCGTAAAATACCGTACGCATGAAGAAAAATATTTCCATATTCATACTGCTGTTATTTTCCGCACAGATCTCAGCCTCCTTTTTGCATTTTGACTGCAATATGGCTTGTTGTCAGGATAAAATCATCAGTTGCTGTTTAACAGATCCTACCGAAAAAGAATGCTCAACAATGGGTGGAAATTGTAATACTGTTGTTTTCCTGCCGATTATTTCTGTTTCTACCGAACGAGCAGAATATGAAAATAAATTATCAATAAATAAACTTATTCCGATAAACATGTTGAATGAAACAGTATTTCCATGTGTCCTGAACACCATAAATACCCAATTATCTTCAAAACCTCCAGCCGCATTTAATCTACCCCTCCTGATATAGACAACTCCTTCTTGTTCTTTCAGTAGTAAAGAACATTTCATTTAAATCAGTTTTTAAATAAATAAAAGGAGCTTGTCATGAAATATAATTTCATAAAAAAAATATTAGTAATCAGTTTTCTCTTTGGATTTTTAATAGGTCAATCTATTGATCTAAAGGGTCAAAAAATAGATATTTCCCAGAATGAGGTCGTTCTTGAAATCAGCGGTCTGGTTTGTTCATTTTGTGCTATGGGCTTACAGAATAAATTATCAAAACTTGACCACCTTGATAAGTCAAAATACAACAATGGAGTTTTCATTGATGTGAAGCACCAATATGCAATAATAGCGGAATCTGAAAACGAAAATGTTGACATTGACGAAGCAGTTAAATTAACAACTAAAGCAGGTTACGATGTAAAGACCATCTATACTAATCCTGTTGGTGATAAAATAAAAGTAAAAGAATTCGGAGAGGCAAAATGAAAGAAAAACTCATCAGTGTTCTGGCGTTATTTACCTCCACCGGTACATTATTATGTTGTGTGCTTCCTGCTGTAGTTGCCACTATTGCAGGAGGTGCAGCGGTTGGATCTATGCTGTCACTTTTCCCATGGCTGATCCCATTATCCATTCATAAGGAATGGATTTTTGGGACAGCTGGAATTTTGATCGCATTAAATGGCTTCATGCTTTTCAAACCCATCAAAAAAACACCCTGTAATTTGGAAGCCGGGGAAACCGGTTGTGAAATTACAGGTAACTTCAATAAGTATATGTTTTATGGAGCAGTATTCGTAATTCTATTGGGGGCTTTCTTTGCTTATGCTCTTGTCCCTGTTCTTGAATTTATTGGAGCGTGAAATGGCGAGAGTGAAAACAGTTCTACTGATAATTTTAACTCAATCCTCAATTATCATAGCACATCAACCTATTATGGATATGGCACCCCGATGGAACGGTGGATATGGAATTCAATTACGATATGAGAGATTTGGCTCGGATAAATTCATCAATGGTTCAAATTCCTTAAATAGATTCTTACATGAAACCATATGGTTAGAAGGTGTTTATACATGGACCAGATCAAAACGAATTACATTCAAGCTTCCTTTTCATCAAATAACGGATGGAAATGAAATTGACAATTATATCGGGGGATTGATTTTGGCTTTGCCTCTGAAAAAATATAGCAATTTCAACCAACATACACAAAATTTTGGAATTACTCCCCAGTTACAATTTCCTAATATAAATTCCAAAATCAGCGATAAGAGTCAATTTGCTGGTGGATTGAGCCTATCTTACAGTTCTGAAACTTTCTCATTCTATCAATTGTATGATATTTACGTCTGGAATTACAGTGACAAAGATCCAATGCTTGGATTTGATGTTAACCTTGGAATACACCCATACCATAATAATTCTTCAAATAGCGGTTTTTTTGCAATTTGGGATGTAACAGCAAAATGGACCCAAGGATCAACTACAATTTTAAGCGGACCTGTTCTCATGCCCTATTATCAGAATATTATTGCACGTTTGGAAGTTAAATTTCCCCTGATTGAAAATGGAGAATATTCGCAATTTTCAAGAGGATTGACCATTAATGCAGGAATCGGGTTCGTATTTTAAAAAGAAGAAACCATGCAAAATCAAAATCGTGAACACCACCTACATGATCATCATCATGAAAAAAATGTTATTTCGGATGCACGGTTAGCCACTAGTGCAACTCTTCATTGTTTATTAGGCTGCGGCCTTGGCGAAATTGTCGGAATGCTCATTGCTATGGAATTAGGATTAGCCCTGGTGCCTTCCATAGCGCTCGCTGTTTCTCTGGGATTTGTTTTAGGATTTATCCTGGGAATGCGGCCCTTGCGGAAACACGGCTATTCTTTTACAAATGCATTTAAACAGGTGCTCCTTGCCGAAGGATTGAGCATTGTTTTTATGGAAACGGCAGAAGTGTTGGTGGAAATCTATACACCAGGATTTATGCAGGCGGGATTATTTGATCCCATTTTATGGGGAGGAATGGTGTTGGCCTTGACTGCCGGTTTTATGGCTGCCTGGCCGGTGAATCTGATCATGGTAAAGCGAGGCTATCGGCACGTCCACTGAACTGTGTTTCTTCCGTCCCATATAGCATCCGGATACATTCTGGGAAAAGGTCTTAGCCGATGGGGAAATTCCTCATGTTCAACGGCACCATCTTCTTTGTCTGAACAAACTCTCCTGATACCAAAGCAAGATGGACTTGTTATTCACAAGTACTAATACATTCTTCCATAGTATCAAATGCTTCAACTCCACAGCATCCTGTTATAAATTCTTCACATTCATTGCTATCTTGATTATAATAGTATGTTGGACATATTCCATCACAAGGACCTACTTCAGGCACTATATAGCATTCTTCTGGTAATAACTCTGGGTTACTTATCAAAAATATATAACCTGAATTACTAGCCCGAATCCAATATCCTTTTCCGGGGTAAAGAATCTCTGCTTCCGAATAGCCATTTGGAGTAAAACCATAGATTGTACCCGGAATAACTAATCCATCAGGATCGTGTATATGTGAGGAGTGAAATGCATTGGTAATGCCCGAAATAAGATTCCAACCCTCATTTAAGCTGATTGTAAGTTCAGTAACTGGAGTCCCCGTAATAGTGGTACTGCCAGCACTTTCAAAACGAAGCCAGTATCCCTTGCCTTGAATGAGACTTGTTTCAAGATTATATCCATCATTAAAAGAGTACAATGTCCCCTCTATTGATTCGGGAAATATAAGATTATAGGAAGCATCTTCAACCTCAAGAGGCAAGCCCACAAGGTTCCAGTCCTGGCCGTAGTCTACCGTGATGGTGGCACTTTGGTCACCGCTGGTTGTAGCCATGAACAGTTGATAATTACCGGTGCGATTATCTGACCAAAAACAATAAAGATTATTATCATTCCAAATGAGGAATGGATCTTTGTGAACATGATTCGAGTTTTCCGGGTCATCATTGATCTTCTGTTCATTCACTACTTCCGTTGCACCTAATTCCATCGCTCCATAATAGATATCAGAATTACCATCCCGATAATCCATCCAGGCTGTGTGTATAACTGATTCTCTCAGAACAACTACAGGAAAATTCTGTTGTGGTGCTGACCCGGGATTTACATTCACCGCAGGTGAAAATTCAAGCGAATCCAAGGAAGCATAGTTGACATAAGAATTATTTTCCTGACTTACATGAAATCCGCAGGCAATATAATTATTTTCAATGGATAAAGAAGGACCGGAAGAGGGGCAATAGGAAACAATATCAGAAATATTAGAAATCTCAACAGGTTCCTGAAAATTACCTGACAAAAAAGACTTTCTCACAAGATAATGCGTTCGAAGGTTAGAATTATTATTGCGGTATCCAATATATAAATCACCATTACCTCTGATAACCAAATCCGGCTGACAACAATCACAAGGTTCCATCTCTTCATTCGCAATGCCAACAGGTTCACTTGAAGAAAAATCAATTAAACCTGATGGAGATGTAGCATAGCGAACACTATTAAAAGAATAATTATTATTGTAACTATAATAAATGAGATGAAGTTCATTATCCACACCAACACCAATATTGTGATATGCCACTAAATACTGTTGGTCACTTACTTTTAAATCTTCACCCCAGGTCATCCCACCATCTGTAGATACATTTACATAAACGGATGTATAGCCAGTGCGATCATCCATGAATACCACAACTATTTCATCATCACGAATTGCTATTTTGGGACCTGCCTGTATATACGCTACTACTGTATGAGCATGAGAATTTATCCTTACAGGGTCGGAATATGAATATCCTTCATCGACGGACTGGGCATAATAAACATTCAGATTGCTACCAGATTGATGTACCCATACCAAATGGAGTGTACCATTGGAATCAAAAGCAGCATAGGGAAATTTCTGATTAACGTTGTTTACAGAAATTATTTGATAATTCTGACCAAATTCAAATGAGGGCTGAGCATTTAAAACAATAGTAAAAACAATAATGGCCGGAATGATCAATTTTCTCATTATAAACTTCCTAATACTTTTTTGAGAAGGTAAGACTCCATCCAAAAGAATGAAATAAAATAATGGACAAATTTAGAAATACTTTCTTCAATTTATCCAGAGGAATCAATTTGGAGGCTTAATCACAGTTTGAGGTGTCTTGTTCTCCTACATATTCTTCTAAACAGGAAGGGTATGGAGGACAAAATTTATTGTCACGAATATCTACATAGCTGTAGTGATCCCATCTCAAAT
>DPYO01000241.1 GCA_003535775.1 Fidelibacterota bacterium
TTCTAAAGGTATAGCAATTACCTCTGGCATTTATCCGGACGAACACACCCATATCGAAACAGTTCGTTTTGGGAAAGGACAGGATGCAATGGCAGGCCTAGGAACATTGCTTGTTGGGGGCGGGTCTAAATGGCCTCGTTTTCTCTATTTTCTGGGAACTATTATACGGCATCCTTTTAAATTCTTAAAAAATCTCAATGTATTCGGCTGGGCTCAAAGGTCAACCATCCTGTTGGTGATGCAGAAGATAGATAATTATATGCGGTTTGAATATAAATCACGGTGGTGGCGCTTAGGAAGACAATCAATGAACTCTCATTGGGATACAGATAAAAAAGTGCCTTCTTATATTCCCATCGCAAATGACTTTGCGGAACGAATGGCCAAAAAAGTAAAGGGAGAACCTCTCAGTGTTTTGCCGGAAGTATTATTTAATACATCAACTACAGCACATATCTTGGGAGGCTGTGTCATGTCTGAAAGTTCAGTAGAAGGTGTCATTGATCATGCTGGAGAAATTCATGGATACAAAGGTCTTTATGTGATAGATGGATCCATGGTTCCTGTCAATTTAAGTGTAAATCCCAGTCTAACCATTACCGCTATGGCTGAATATATAATGAGCAAAATTTCAGATAAATCATCTTAAACAACAAGGAGGATGATATTTGCTGTTCTCAAATAATTTCTAAAGGATCACACTTTTTCCAAAGCCTGTTTTAAATCATCTATAATATCATCCGGGTCTTCAATCCCAACTGAAATTCGAACTAATCCGTCGGTGAGGCCGCGGGCATGACGTTCCACCGCAGGAACATCCACATGGGTCATGGTAGCTGGATGAGTGATCATAGTTTCAACCGCACCAAGACTTTCTGCCAAAGAACATAATTTGATATTATTCATCACAGTAGTTCCTGCAGGAATTCCACCTTTCAATTCAAAGGAGATCATACCGCTAAATCCATCCATCTGTTCTTTTGCAACTCCATATTGTGGGTGGGATTTTAATCCGGGGTAGGTTATTTTCTCCACCAGCGGATGTGATTCCAAAAATTCCGCTACAGCTTGTGCATTGGAAGCATGGCGTTCCATTCTGAGATGAAGAGTTTTAACACCCAGGAGAGTAAGCCAACAATCAAATGGACTGGGGACAGCTCCAATAGTTTTCTGAACAAATTTCATCCGATCGTGGATTTCTTTATCATTGGTGATAATGATACCTCCTATGATCTGGTTATGGCCACTGATATATTTTGTGGTACTATGCATCACAATATCAGCGCCAAATTCAAACGGACGTAGAAAAACAGGCGTAGCAAACGTGGAATCTACTCCAAATAAAATTTGATGTTTCTTTGCAATTTTTGATATTGCATTCAAATCGGTAATCTTGAGAAGTGGATTTGTCGGTGTCTCAATCCAGAAAAGTTTCGTCTCAGATGTGATGGCATTTTCCACATTTTCCGGATTGGATGAATCCACATAGGTAAATGTCAATCCATAGTTCACCAAAATATTGTTAAAATGTCTAGATACTCCTCCATATACATCATCGGAGCAAACTACATGGTCACCCTTTTTCAGTAATTTTAAAACACTATCCACTGCGGACATCCCACTGGAAAAACAGGTACCAAATCTTCCTCCTTCTATAGCAGCTAAATTGTTTTCTAATATTTCTCTGGTTGGATTAGCAGAACGGGTATAATCAAATCCTAAATCTCTACCAACCTCCGGCAAAACATAGGTTGCTGTCTGATAAATTGGTGGAACGATTGCACCGGTGGTTGGATCCGGTTCAATTCCTGCCCTCACAACTTTTGTATCAAATTTCATAATTTCACCTCAATTATTTACTAACTTCCCTGAAAGGTAATCACCCCTGCACCGCTTGTGCGTACCCAGTAACTTTCACCAGGTTCCAAAACATCCACATTCTCATACGAACTACCAAATCCATAGAAGGTCTCCGAGATAATAATTCCTCCGGGATCACCAACGTTATTTACATCGATGGGTTCTGTAATCCCGGAAATCAAGTTCCACCCTTCCATGAGACTTATTTCCAGATCATATACTATAAAACCAGCAATTGTGCTGATCCCATCATTAGTGAACCGAAGCCAGTATCCCGTTCCAACAAGCAATTCTGTTTCCTGGATATAACCCGTACCAAATGAATAGAGGGTTCCATCCACTGATTCAGGGAAAAGAATCTCATAGGAAGAATCTTCAACCTCAAGAGGCAAGCCCACAAGGTTCCATCCAGCAGAGTAAGAAATTTCCATAGTAACAAATTCTTCAGTTTGATCAAAATAATCCAATCCATACTTTTGAGCCCTTGGGATCTGATAATTACCACTAGGATTATATTCCCATTGGGTGGAACCATTGACATTTATCTCAAAAATATGTGCATCATCACAGTCGGTAATTAGTGTATTCCCATTCGGCTGCCGGAAAGCACCCCCCTGCATTTGAGTGTAAATATTATTATAGACAATTATAAATGATTCGGGTCCCCATGGTTCTCCATCCTCAATAGGATAATTGCCATTTTCATCAACTGGAGTTTCAAATTCAATTACAGCCCCAGAATTATTACTATTATGATGATTATTAAAAAGGATCAAATTGCCTGCTCCCGGTGAACCCTCATGAATCCAGTTGACTCCGTGTTGATGTCCTAAAATATGATCATTGTTATTCCCCCTGTCATAATTTTGTGGGTTCCCCCATCGATATAATAAATCGCCACCTTTTCCTGAGTTTCCCCCTGTATGACCAGCTGCTTCCTCCGTTGAGGTGCTTTGATCTATAACTAATATTTCATTCTGCTTAGCGGATGAAATTACGATTTGGTCTAATTCGGCATTATAATTAATGGCATTTAGGTGCATCCAATCTCCATTTGGCCCCTGTCCACCACCAGGACCGCCACTGCTCCCTGCTGTGCCATTATTAATATCAAATAATTCCGGGTGTTCAGATACCACCCCATAATTTGGTAAACCAGAATCCACATCCTGTATCAAATGATCCCATAAATGCCATTCCCAGACAATATCACCACTTTCAGGGTCTAACTCTAAAATTGCTTCAGACCACATCATATTCAGGGGATTATCAACAACCTGTCTTCCCATGTCATAAGCTTCTTGTGCAGTTTTAGCCTCCCACACAATAATTAAAACGTTGCCACCCGGAAGAGGTTCTATATCATGGTGGTGCTGGTACGTGGCATTAGCAAAGATATAATTCCAAAGAATAGTCCCATTCCATGTGATACGCTGAATCCCCCCACCAACTCCACCGGCACTCATGGATGGATTTTGTACACGGAATGGATATATAATAGAACTGTCCGGGAGTAAGTAGGGCATGCTTGCGGCACCCCGCGTATGAGACCA
>DPYO01000175.1:0-4013 GCA_003535775.1 Fidelibacterota bacterium
ACAGCCAACGGCATTAATCGCGGCCTTCTTGGTCAAAACGGATGCATTGATTGGGTACATTTTTCTTTTCCTCAAGATGGAATTTCCGGAAATTTTGTAGTGGGTCTTGCCCGGCAGGTCTGGGAAAATACAGACATTATATGGGCAGTCACTATGAATGCTGAAGATCAAGGCGAAGAACGGGGATTAAGCTATACCATCGACAATTCCACCTGGCACACTGCACTGATCGGGGAAAGGATTTATAATGTTTATGCAGAGGATTCACTAGTTTTTGCAGCATCGGAGAATGGTTTGTGGAAATCAATTATTGACGATCCTCATGATACACCAATGTGGGCATTATTTGAGCCGGCAATACAGGCGATCCTACTTGAGGACTCACTTGTATTTGATACAGACGAGATTTTAACAAATGAAGTTATATCTTTTGCCTTTGATAATCGACCATACTATTCCCAAGCGGTACTCTGGTTGGGAACCCTGGATGGTCTCGCTAGATCCAGTGATATTGAGGGTAGAAACTGGCAGATATTTCGGGCTGAATATGATCCCAACAAGATATATGCGTATCCAAACCCTTATTCTCCTTATTCCCATAATCTTCTTGATGGTGATGGTTATGTTCGGTTTCATACCAGCGAGGTGGTTTCATACACTATAGAAATGTCTATTTATAATTTTGCGTTGGGTATTGTTTTTAATAAAAAATACGATCGCCGTTCAGGTACAGAATCTCTCAAATGGGACGGTAAGGACCAAAATGGAAAGTTGGTGGATAATGGTGTTTATTTTATAAATCTTAAGTTTGCAGAAAAACAGAATCGCAGTCCTGAAGATCACTGGCTGAAATTGATTGTGGTGAAATGATGAGAACTGGTTTCCTGAATCTTCCGTATCTGGCAGGATTTATCCTGTTAATGAATGTGATTTTTTCCAGTGATTATGCCAGTTATTCTGGTGGTTTTTTAAGAATGGGAACAACTGCCCGGTCAATTGCTATGGGAAGCGGATTTACTGCGGAATTGGACCAGGGTTTTACAGCTTATCACAATCCGGCAGGTATTTCATTTGTAAAAAACAGACATGCGTCAGTTACAAATCATAGCTTACAACTGGATCGCAATTTTTATGTTGCAAGTTTTGAGACAAATTTACCTCCAACAGCTGGGATTGGGTTTGCCTGGATCAGGGCTGGGGTGAATCAAATTGACGGAAGGACAGAAGAAGGAGAACATACGGGTTTTTTATCAACAAGTGAGGATGCTTACTTCATCAGTTTTGGACAGCAGTTACAACCGTGGCTTTCCGTGGGGATTAATATTAAACTTCTGCGACTCCAACTTCCCATGAATGAGAGCGGTCTAGTAGGATCAGGGATGGGATTTGATTTAGGAATAATTATTCGTCCATCACCTCCTTTATCCATTGGTTTAGTTATTCAGGATTTGAATTCTAACTATCTTTGGCAGACCAGTGAAGTTTTTGCAGAGCAGGGTCGAATATATAAAGAGAAGTTTCCAGTTATTTATAGGATTGGCACAAATTATCGTTCTAAAAGAATTTATTTTGTGGGAGATTTTGGTGTTATTACGGATTATGAAGATGTTTTAGGAGTCCCTATTCGGTTTGGCGGAGAATATCAGTATAAAGAAAACTATTTTTTCAGGGCGGGATATGGTAACTCAAGGGTTTCTTTAGGTGTAGGGATGAAATATATTTTGTTCAATAAAAAAGATTCTTCTATTGATTATGCTTTTGTGACGGAACCTGCACTCAATTTTGCCCATATATTTACGGTTTCGATTCAATTCTGACTGGTTGAATAGAAATATTGTTTAATTAAATCTATATTCGATGAATAGAATATTTCATCTGTTAACTGTTTTTATATTTATCCTGAACACTTCCGTTTTTGGAATTGGGACACAGTTTCTTTCTATTCCAAGCACGGCCCTAGAACTTGCAGTGGGCATTAACCCTGTTTTAGATGGAGGGTCTTTTTCTAATCCAGCTTCGCTTATCTTAGACAAACCAAATCCTGATTTATTCTTTTCCCACGGTTCCTGGCTGGCGGGTGTGACCGGATCAACAATTCGTTTTTCAAGAGGATTTACCTATGGAACTGGGGGGTTTCAAATCCGCTATGCCGGGTTAAATGATCTGGAATTTCGAACGAGTAGGCCTACTGACAATCCACAAGCAGAGTTTGGAGCTTACGGTGTTTCGTTCGGTGGATTTTACAATCAAATTTTGGGCAATACCCGTTATGGACTGGCTATGCAGGCAGTCAGCTTTCAAATCTATAATGAGTCTTCCAAAGGCTATGCTGTAGACTTTGGATTGGCTCGGACATTTGGAAAAAACTTCACTTTTGGGGCATCACTTTTGAATATGGGTTCCATGTCACAGCTATCTAATAAATCTCCTAGCCTGCCTTTACGTGTTTTGGGTGGTGTTTGCTATCGTTTTTTTCAAAAGGATTGGGGAAACAAAATATTTCTTTCTGCAGAAAATTCTTCTCTGGTTTCAGGAACGATTTTTCGTATAGGGAACGAATTCAGTTGGAAACAACTGGTCATTCAGACGGGATCTCAATTTTCCCAGGAAGTTACAACCGTTTCCGGTGGTTTTGGTTTCAGGTTGGGAATCTACCGTTTCCAATACGGTGTGCAGGTTGGTTCCCAAAATCTTGGAATTTCTCAGATGCTGGATATTTCAGTTACACTCCCATAATTAATGCCGTCAAAACAAAATTCTATTCAGATTTATGTCATTATTGCATTAACTGCAGTCCTCCTTATTCTGGCAGTTCGCCTGTTACTTTTGCACAGGGAATTACAGGAAATGAAAAAGGAAATTTCTTCTGAAGATGTGGAAGAGATTTTAGAGGAAAAATCTAGTGCTGGAGAATTAAATATTATTATTGATGATTTTGGGTATAGAAATGATAAAGTTTCTGACGGTTTCTTATCACTTGGAGCAAATTTAACATTTGCAGTTATTCCGGGGCACAAGTATAGCAAATCGTTTGCAAAAAAAGCCTTTAAAAAAGGATATGAAGTTATCGTCCATATGCCTATGGAATCTCATGTGTCATCCAGCGGGGAGGAAGATTTTATTCTGAATACAGATATGACAAGCAGTGAAATTGAGAGCAGGATGGAGAAAGTTATTACCCACTTACCACAGGCAGTCGGGATGAATAACCATCAGGGATCAAAAGCCACGGAAAATAAACGAGTTATGAATGTGGTTGGGTCTGTTTTGAAGAAGTATGGAATGTATTTTGTTGACAGCCGGACAACACCAGAATCCATAGCGGAATCAATGATGATGAGTCTTGGCGTACACACCACGAACCGGGACATATTTCTAGATAATGAAGCTGATTCATACCTGATAAACAAACAACTGGATCAACTTATTTCAACTGCTCAACATAAAGGATCAGCAATTGGCGTTGGCCATGCCAGACCAATGACTCTTCAAGTCCTCCAAAAAAGAATCCCTGAGTTGAAAAAAGCTGGTTTTGAATTCAAATTTGTTTCCAGTCGGTACAAATAATATGTAACCGGGTTTTAAAGAGATAAAAACTATATGCCAATTTATTGTAAAGTTACCCGCGGTAACCACGTAGAAAGCCAGCATTCAATTTATGCTGTTGCTGTAAATGAAGTTGGAGAAATTATTTTTTCAACTGGGGATCCAGAATATCAAACCTGCATCAGGTCATCCTTCAAACCATTCCAGGCAGCGGCGAGTGTACATGCAGGTGCTGTACAATCTGCAGGATTTACAGATGAGGAATTAGCTCTCATGTGTGCTTCCCACAATGGGGAAGTAATTCATGTAAAAACGGCTAAATCCATGCTGAATAAGCTGGGTTTTTCAATAGATCATTACGAATGCGGAATTCATGCACCATATGATAAAGAATCCAAGACAGCACTTCTTCACAAGAAAAAAGATTATTCACCTTTCAATAATAATTGTAGTGGAAAACATGCAGG
>DPYO01000175.1:4339-5759 GCA_003535775.1 Fidelibacterota bacterium
ATGCTGGCATTGGCCAAACACCTTGGGGTGAAACCTGCGGGATACACCAATCGTGATCATCCTGTTCAAAAAACTATTTTTGATCTTTTGCGAATTTATTCTGGTCAAAATGAGATTGTAACAGCAATTGATGGATGCAGTGCGCCAACACCTTTTATGTCCTTGCATAGTATTGCATTATTATTTCAAAAGCTCGCAAGCGGACAGTATGCGGAACTGGAAGAGGTGTATCAGGCTATGGCGCACCATCCGTATCTCGTGGCAGGCCGTAATCGCTTTGATACAGATTTTATTAAAGTTATGAAAGGAAAGGCAATTACAAAAATCGGTGGAGAAGCTGTCCGTGGAGTTTCTATTCGAAACAAAAATGGTGAAACATTTGGTCTTTCGCTAAAAGTATTAGATGGAAATCAGCGGGCTAACCCAGTTGCAACCTTGGCTTTACTAGATCATTTAAAATTCATCGAGGAAGAAGATTTAGCCGAGCTAAAAGATTACAGAAATCCTAAATTATTTAATCATAGGAAGATTCAAACCGGAGATATTTCAGCTCACATTGAAAGTTAAGAAACAGTACTATTTTTTATGGTGAATTCTGTGAGTAAACATCAACAGTATTTCATTGAATTATTAAATCAGGTAGAGAGAGCATTTATTCTGTGAAAGATTTCAATCTAATGCACAAATCTATAATTCTTATTTTGTTATTTCATCTTTTATTAATGGGACAGGATTGTCCACCAGCAGACACAATCCAGGTGAGTCCTCCACAGGATCTTTGGGGCATTCCCAATAAGAATAATTGGAACGGATTGGAAGTAATGACGTGGAATGTGCAAGAGTTTCCCACCAGTAGCAACACAGTGAATTATGTCTCGGAAATTATAAGTGACATCCTTCCTGATATAATCGCTTTCCAGGAAATCAGCGATATCCCAGATTATGAAAATTTTGCATCAATGAATCCTGCTTATAACTTTATTCACACAAATTATGGAAGTGAAGTGAATCCGGATTTGGGTATGGCTGTAAGGAGTGACTGTGTGGAAATAGTAAATTATACAACATTATTTTCCTCGGAAGGATGGGCATTCGCATATCGGTATCCGCTGAAAGCCGAATTGCAGTGGGGGTGCGGGGAAGCTGCAATCACTATTCAATTAATTAATATTCACATGAAAGCTTTTGATGAAGGATTTAACCAGCGGTTGGTAGCATCTCAGGTCTTGGCAGATTACATCCAAAATAATATCAGTGAAAATATCATTGTCGCAGGTGATTTTAATGATGAAATAGATGATCCAGAGAATGACAATTCGCTCTGGCCCTTGGTTGAAGATCAAAATAGTTATTTTACTACAACCCCAATTGCAGGAGATAACTATTACAATTCATTCCCGTGGGGGATGTACGCCAGTTT
>DPYO01000200.1 GCA_003535775.1 Fidelibacterota bacterium
CTCAGCAATACCTATATTTCACTATTTAAAGACACATCCATCGCTTCTGTAATCGCTGTCCCTGAATTGATGTATGGAGCACAGTGGATTAATTTCAATACTTTCAGAATAATTGAAGTTTATACGGTCATCACACCGATGTACTTGGTGACCGGTTACGTAATTTTATTGAGTTTAAGACAAGTCGAAAAAAAGTTTGCAATAAATAAATAACAATGGAAGCAGCATTAAGTTCACTCCCTTATCTAATGGATGGCCTCCTGGTTACTTTGCAAGTAACTTTGTTAGTGGTTGTATTTGCGACCATTATTGGGGTGATATTAGGCGTTGGAATAAGTTATGGTCCCTTATGGTTACGAATTATAGTACGAATCTTCAGTGATTTCATTCGAGGAATCCCTGTCTTGGTCCTCATCTTTTTTGTTTATTACGGATTACCTGCCATTGGAATCAATATGGAGACTTTCACTGCCGCAGTGGTAGCTCTAAGTATTTTTAAAATTTCGCACGTCATCGAAAATACGAGAGGAGCGATTCAATCTGTCCATCATGGTCAGATGGAGGCCGGGAAGGCAATTGGTTTAAAGTTTCATGAAAGATTGATTTATATTATATTTCCAATCGCTCTGCGGCGTTTTCTTCCCCCCTGGATCAATTCAGTCGCTGATACTGCTAAAGGGAGCGCATTAGTGTCACTGATCGGAGTAGTAGACTTAATGCTTGCTATGCAAAAAGTAATTGGCAGGACCTACGAGGCGATGCCTGTTTATATTGTCGGTCTAATCATTTATTTTATAATCAATTTTAGTTTATCTTTATCGTCTCGGAAACTTGAAGCAAAATATGCCTTTATAAAGGAATAATTAATGAGTCATCCCTTGATCCAAGTAAAAAATTTGTATAAATCTTTTGGTGATACTGAGGTACTGAAGGGCGTTAGTATTGACATCAATCGTGGTGAAGTTGTTTCGATTATTGGCCCATCAGGAAGCGGAAAAACGACTCTATTGCGTTGTATCAATGTATTGACAAAATATGATAAAGGCAGCATCAAAATCGATAATGTTGAAATTGGTTATACGAGTGATGATGGAAAAAATAGAAAAGAAAGAAGTGAAAATCAATTGTCTGAATTTAGATCAGAACTTGGAATGGTTTTTCAATTGTTTTATTTATTCCCTCATTTGACCGCACTGGAAAATGTCATGCTAGGGCTGAGGAAAGTTAGAAAACTTTCTAAAGTAAAAGCTACCGATCAAGCAAAATATTGGCTCCAACGTGTTGGTTTAACTGAAAAAATAAATAGTTTGCCATCAGAAATGTCAGGAGGGCAACAGCAAAGAGTTGGCATTGCGCGGGCTGTTGCGATGGACCCTAAAGTTCTGCTTCTGGATGAAATTACTTCTGCTTTGGATCCTGAATTAGTTGGAGAAGTGTTAGAAGTGGTCCAAAAACTTGTTGAAGATGGGATGACGATGATTATTGTCACTCATGAGATGTCATTTGCCAAGGATGTTAGCAACCGAATTGTTTTTATGGATGAAGGAAAAATTGAAATCGATGGAACTCCTTCCGAAATTTTTGACTCTAAAAATGAGCGTCTAAATACTTTTCTTGCCAGAATTAAAAAATAATAAGTCATCACTCCACAAATATTTGAACATCATTAATTTTTATGAATCTGTAAAAATCTTAGAACTGTTAACTGTAATTTTAACAGAAATGATAAATCTTAATTTTTTTTAATACTTTGAATCTTTAAAAAATTCTCTGGTAAGCTCTAAAAGACAAGTTTTGAATTATTTACTAACATATCAATATTAACTAAATGAGAAAAAATGAATAATAAATTACCAATTCAAAATTGGATCAATCAAAATAAATTGATTAATGTCTCAGGGACGATGACTTCTTTGGGAGCTTCTCTTGTACCTAAAGAAATAGCATTGGCGATTGAAGATAGCTTAGATGTGTTTATTGATATTAATGCATTGCAAGCAGAGGCTTCACGAGTAATTGCTGAGTTGACAGGTGCAGAAGCCGGTTGCATCAGTGCTTGTACTGCTTCAGGAATCTGTATTGGATTAGCCGCTTCGATTAGTGGTGCAGATTTTCTTGCTGCCGAATCCATGCCCACAGTGAAATCACCAATGAATGAAGTTGTTCTTTTAAAAGGACATAATGTCAGTTATGGTGGACGTGTCGATCAACATATTCACATGGTGGGAGCCAAACCTGTTGAAATAGGCTCAGTTAATTTGGTGGAACCCTATCAACTAAGAAACGCAATAACTAATTATACGGTTGCCGCACTTTGGGTCGTGAGTCATCATACTGTGCAGTCAGGGTTATTGGACTTCGATACCTTTGTTTCAATATGTCATAGCAACGATGTCCCGGTAATTGTTGATGCGGCTTCGGAATATGATTTAAGAATATTTATCGAACGAGAGGCTGATGTAGTGATTTATTCTGGTCACAAATTTTTAAGTGGTCCCACATCAGGAATTATTGCAGGAAAGCTTTCTTTGATAAGGTCTGCTTATTATCATCAGACCTGTGGTATTGGTCGTTCTATGAAAGTTGGGAAGGAGTGCATAGTAGGAGCAATTGCGGCTCTTCAACGTTGGCAGATGATGGATCATAAAAAATTACACAAATTAGAGTATCAGCGTTTGAAATATATACAATCTGGATTGAATGAAATAAAAGGATTATTGATTCAGGAGAATCCTGACCCGACCGGAAATCCAATCACGCGATTAAAAATTTCAATTGATCCAAAAATCAGTAGCATGTCACTTGAGAAATTAATTGAATTACTGAAGAAGGGAAATCCCAGTGTCATTGTTCGTGATCACTTTGTTGATAATGGCTTTTTTGAGATAGATCCATGTAATTTAAATGAAGGCGATGCTGAAATCGTTGTATCAAGATTCAAGGAAGCTCAGGATGCATTACTTAAAGATACCCCAGTCCAATCTGAAGAAGATGAGTTGGGTCCTCGGTATTCATGTTACAATCAAGATGGATTGCCTTCCGTTGATCCCAAAACAGTGCCGTGGATGTTTAAAAGAAATAAAGACCGGGAAGATGCGCTGAAAAATTGGCCTGCTTCATTTCAACATTAGATGAATGAAAAACTAATAATCGACACCTGGCGAACAGACCAAATGGAACGGTCCCGCTATCCAAATAGGTAAATGAAAATTTGCAGTACTTTAATAAATTTAAGATGAAGTAAAAGCATTTTAGGCACGACTTTAATCCAATACAAATGATGATGGAATAGAAACAATTAATGGGACTTGGAAGTACATTTTAGTCTCACTGCCATCTCTTGTACTTTCTTCACCACAGCCACCATCAAGGCCAGCTAAGTCATAAAATGACCAATGAGATACCAAAGAGCATGTTGCGCCTTGATCAGCGGTGGCAGTGTCAAATGCTGGGGGGCTAATTCAAATGGAGCCTTAGGAGATGGAACTACGACATCCCGGTCAACACCTGTGTCCGTATCCGGTCT
>DPYO01000091.1:0-3705 GCA_003535775.1 Fidelibacterota bacterium
CCTTTTTTTAGTCTCAGCGGTGCGGATTTTGTTGAAATGTTTGTAGGTGTAGGGGCTTCCAGGGTAAGAGATTTATTTGAACAGGCAAAGAAGAGTTCTCCCTGTATTATTTTTATAGATGAATTGGACGCGGTTGGCCGGCAGCGGGGTGCCGGACTGGGGGGCGGACATGATGAACGAGAACAGACACTCAATGCGCTATTGGTAGAACTGGACGGATTCGAGCCTAACCAAAATATCATTGTTATTACTGCAACCAATCGTCCTGATGTACTTGATTCTGCCTTATTGCGCCCTGGTCGGTTTGACAGGCATGTAGTTGTGGACATCCCTGACTTGAAAGGAAGATTGGGAATTCTGAGAGTTCATACAAAGAAAATACTGATGAATAAACGAAGTGTTAAGTTAGATATTCTTGCAAAAGGTACGCCCGGGATGGTGGGTGCAGACTTAGCAAATGTAGTCAATGAGGCTGCTCTGCTAGCAGCTCGGAAGAGAAAAAAATCCGTAGATATGACAGATTTTGAAGAAGCGATAGATAAGGTGATGATGGGTGTACAGAGAAAAAGTATGATTTTGTCTGAAGAAGAGAAAAAACTGACAGCGTACCACGAAGCAGGGCATGCTCTTGTAGCCTCAGTAACAGAAGGTGCAGACCCGGTTCATAAGGTTTCAATAATTCCTCGGGGTCAAGCTCTTGGAATGACTATGCAACTACCTATTGATGAAAAACACGGTTATGCAAAAACATATATTGAAGGTCGACTTTCAATAATGATGGGTGGCAGGGCAGCAGAAGAATTAATTTTTAATGAACTGACAACTGGGGCAGGAAATGATTTAGAGCAGGCAACTACTATTGCCCGGAAGATGGTCTGCGAGTGGGGAATGAGCGAACTATTGGGTCCGTTAACTTTTGGAAAAAAGAACGAAGAAATCTTCCTTGGAAGAGAGATACAAACTCACAGGGATTTTAGTGAGGTTACGGCACGTATGATTGATCAAGAAGTGGTACGAATTATAAGAAAAGCTGAGAAGACTGCTAAATTGATATTAAAGGAGAAAGTAAACATATTGCACAGAATGGCTGAAGAGCTGCTTAAATATGAAACAATTGATGAACGGGACATTAAAAAAATTCTGGATGGAAAAACAATTGTAAGGAGAAATAACAAAAAGCCAACACAGACCCGAAAAAAATCTCACATAAAATCCTCCACTAAATCTAAAACAAAAAGTGCTTCTTAATTGGTTTTACGATTCCTGTCAGGAAATTTCTCATGAATGCACCTCGTTTCAACCAGTGGATACGAGAAGAAAATCCCGCTACATTGATAATGGGAATTCTGAATGTGACCCCAGATTCCTTTAGTGATGGAGGAATGTATTATGATGCAACACAGGCTATTGAGTTTGCTCTTCAAATGGAGGAAGAGGGAGCAGATATTATTGATGTGGGAGGTGAATCTACCCGCCCAGGAGCAAAAACTGTTGAGCTGCAAAAAGAATGTGACCGTATTTTACCGGTTATTGAGGGGATTAGAACCAAATCGGACATTCTGATTTCCATTGATACATATAAATCAGAAGTTGCCCGGCAATCTATTGCGACAGGAGCAGGTATGGTCAATGATATAAGTGGTATGACTTTTGATCCAAATATGGTTGATGTAATCAAAGATTCCGGATTGCCGGTAGTAATAATGCATATTAAGGGGACTCCAAAAAATATGCAGAAAAATCCCTATTATGAGGACTTAATGCGGGAGTTAACGGAATATTTTGAGGAACGGAAAAAATTTGCCAGAGCTAAAGGAATTTTGGATCAGCAGATCATTTTGGACCCTGGGATTGGATTCGGTAAGCGTCCACAGGATAATTTTCAGCTTTTAAGAGAGTTAAAGAAAATTGTAGATATGGGATTTCCGGTTTTGATCGGGCCATCAAAAAAATCTTTTATTGGCCTCACTCTTGATCTTCCTGTTGACCAGCGGTTAGAAGGGACGGCGGCAGCAGTAACTACCGGCATATTAAAGGGAGCTCGGATTGTCCGTGTTCACGATGTTAAAGAGATGAAACGGGTTGCTTTAATTACAGATTCAATCCGTGGAATAGCATAAATAGCAGATATTGTTCCCCTCTTGAAATTTACTTATTAATCATTAATTTCTTCCTGGAATGAACTTGTTTAAAATTGGATTTCTGACTGTTACATTAGTCGATGTTGTCGATTTGTTTATTGTCAGTTGGATTTTCTATACCGTTTACCAATATTTCAAAGGTACCCGTGCAGGGCAGATGCTGGTGGGACTGATTATTTTGCTTATTGCTTCATTTCTCTCCAATGCCATTGGATTAAGTGCAACATCTTGGTTGGTTAACCGGTTTCAAACGGTCTGGGTTGTAGCCTTCGTCATTTTGTTTCAACCAGAAATTCGGAGATTACTTATTTATGTTGGCCAACATCGTTTTTTCCAGAAAATATTTCGGATGGGGAGTTCTCAGACTATTGAAGCAATTTTAGAAACAATCAATGAACTTCGAAACCGTTCATGGGGTGCGCTTGTCGTGATTCAACGGGAGACAGGACTGAGGAACTATAAGGAAGCGGGGATGCCCTTAACAGCTGAAGTTACAGCCCCCCTTCTCATATCGTTGTTCAATCCAACTTCTCCTCTCCATGATGGCGCTGTTATCATTCAAAATGATATAATTGAAGCAGCTGCATGCATTCTGCCATTAACCGAAAGCACCTCAATTACCCCTGATATGGGCACCCGCCATAGAGCTGCCTTGGGACTTTCGGAAGAAACCGATGCTATTATCATTGTAGTTTCCGAAGAGACAAAAAAAGTATCTGTTGCAGAGAATGGTCGATTTGTCAATATTGAGAAGGATGAAATGGCTTTACGCCGGTACTTTAACGAACAGTTATTTATTTCATCAGGTGACTAATAAGTTTTTAAGATGAAATAATGTTCAGACTCAAGTACAATTAATTCTAATTATTCAATTCCCAACAATTCAACTTCGAATATTAAGGTTGTGTTTGGTCCGATTTTCGGACCTTTACCACGAGCGCCATATGCTAGGTTTGAAGGTATATATAATTCCCATTTATCACCTACTTGCATAAGTTGAAGAGCCTCTGTCCAGCCTTTTATTACTTGGGTCACACCAGTATCATACGGCTTACCACTCTCCACTGAACTATCAAATACCGTACCATCAATTAATTTACCTGTGTAATGAACTTTTACTCTGTCAGTAGCCTTAGGTGTGCTTCCGTCTCCATTATTTAGAACTTTATATTGCAATCCACTTGGTAAGACGATAACTTCTTCTTTTGTAGAGTTTTCAGAAAGAAATTTTTCACCGCCTACTTTGTTTTCTTCAAGCTGTTGTTTTCTTAGTTCGTTCTGTTTTGAGCGAAGTTCCTGACGATAGTTTTGGGTAACTATTCGCACTTCAGAATCTTCCAGCAGTGGAGTACTTTCTGTGTAAGCATGATCAAAACCCTGAGAGAAAACGTCAGGGTTTACCTCCACACTCTGTGTTTGAAAATTTTCCCCAATTTCCATTCCAATGCTATAGCTAATGGAATCTTTCTTTGTTTCGAGTGTTGTCACGTTTTTTTTTGTCGGTTTCGAACAGGCGATCATAGATAAAAGAATCAGCCCAAAGCATATAAATTTCATAAAATTT
>DPYO01000091.1:4048-6563 GCA_003535775.1 Fidelibacterota bacterium
CTTCATTTCGGTGGGTTTTAATAGCTGGATGTTAAAAAAATGATTTTACAGGTAAAACTATTGAATAAATCAAGAAATGATGTGTACGAACTTTCTATTAGAGCCCTTCTTACCATATTTTACAATACCACTGGCAATTGCAAATAAGGTATCATCGTTTGCACGTTTTACATTCTTTCCAGGATGAATTTTTGTTCCTCGTTGTTTGAGAATGATTCCGCCAGCAAGAATTTTTTGTCCGTCAGCAACTTTTACTCCCAAGCGTTTTGCATTTGAATCTCTGCCATTCCTTGAGCTACCTTGTCCTTTTTTATGAGCCATAATTACTATTTTCCCTCTTTCATTGTTTCTGGTTTTTCTTTTTTGGCTTTTGTTGGTGCTTTCTTAGTGGTACCTGTCGTTGCTTTGATTTTCGTTATTTCAATAAGAGTGTACCCCTGTCGATGACCATTTTTGCGTTGATAGCCTTTTCGCCTTTTTTTCTTATAAATTAGAATTTTTCTCTCCCTGCCATGTTCAAGTATTGTAGCATTAATATTTACTCCCTTAAGTGTGGGAGTTCCAACTTTCACTGATTTTCCATTATCAGTTAAAAGAACCTTTTCAAAACTGACATTTTCCCCAGTATTTTTGTCCAAACTGGCTACTTTCAGTTTTGCTCCTTCTGATACTTTGTATTGTTTTCCTGCTATGTCAACAATTGCGTACATTTATTCCTCCTAAAAAGCCAGCAAATTTAATTGAGTTAGGAATCTTTTCCAAGTGGTAGTTTGTCAGTGATGTCTATACCGTCTTTCACCGTAAAAAATCGGAATTCGTCCCGGCGTATCTTTGGATTTTCTTCGATTTTCAGATGTACAAAATTTTGCCACATTAGACCACGCAGAGCTTTTTTCTTTTGTTCCTTAAAAAATTGATAGTTTCTTGGATGAAGGTGTAATTGTAATCGTAATGCCTGTTTTTTTGTTTTATATCTTCTCAACCAATGGTCAATTCGAGTGATCAAAGTATCTTTGGAAATAATCCGGCCTGAGCCTCTGCATGTAGGACAGTCATCACTCATAGTATCTAAAATACTAAGGCGTATTCTTTGACGAGTCATTTCCAGTAACCCAAAATCGGAAATAGGAGAAACTGCTACTTTTGCTCTATCCCTCTTAAGTTCTTTCCGCAGTTCGTAATATACTTTCCGTTTGTTTTCTTCTTTTTCCATATCGATAAAATCTATAACGATTAGACCTGAAAGATCTCTCAGTCTGAGTTGTCTGGCAACCTCTCTCGCAGCTTCAATATTGATTTTAAAAGAATTTTCCTCATGGAGATTTTTCCCAATAAAACGACCACTATTTACATCAACAACTACCATAGCTTCAGTTTTTTCGATAATTAAATAGGCACCACTTTTGAGCCATACCTTCGGTCGAAGTAATTTTGCTATTTCATCTTCAATCCCCATACTTTCGAAAATTGGGACTTTAATTTTAAATAGTTCAAGTTTGGAGGTCAGGTTGGGAGACACTTCATCAAGGTAAGATTGCAATTTTCGGTATAACTTTTTTGAATCTATAATAATTTTCTCAATATCGGGTGTCAACAAATCACGAATAATGCTGGATGCGGTTTCAAGATCCTGATAAATCAAGGCAGGTGCTTTAATTTTTTTAGATTTTTGATCCATATTTATCCAGTTCTTCATCAGTATTTGATAGTCATTACGGATTGTTTCTTCACTTTTTCCTTCAGAAACTGTTCGAATGATTATTCCAAATCCTTTTTCTTTGAGATTTGTTATGATTTTTTTCAGCCGTCTTCTTTCATATTTATCCCATATTTTTTTGGAAATACCGATGTAATTTGTCCCTGGGACAAGTACAAGTAATCTTCCAGGAAATGCGACTTCTGTCGTCACACGAGGTCCTTTAGATGCAAATGCTTCTTTAATCACCTGGACAGAAATATTTTGTCCGGTTTGGAGATCGACACTTATATCTCCGTTTCCACTTGATTTCTTTTTTGAATTTGATGGTTTTTCATTAGTGGGATCAATATCTTCAAGGAGGTAATCACCATTGTGGATTTCCGAAAAGGGAAGAAAGGCATTAACCTCATCACCAATATCCACAAAGGCAGCTTGCATCCCAGGAATCACATTTTCCACTTTTCCTTTGTAGATGTTACCCACCGTGCGTTGTTGTCCTTGTTTTTCCAGATAGAGTTCAACCAATTTGTCATCTTCAAGGATAGCAATGCGGGTTTCCCCCATACTTTCGTTAATATAAATTTCTTTTTTCATAACATACTCTCTGTACGTAATTCATGTTCTCATCATCACATGAATGTCATATAGGACAAACACACCTATCTGCTTCTAATTTCAGATAGTCAGTTTGTTCCTGACTTCTTTATTTAACTGGTGAGAGGGTATATTGAAGGAGGAAAAATTTTTATGAAACAATCTTAGCTTCAAAATCTTGATTCGGATAAAAAAGGTTTATTGTTGTCCTTCAGAGACCCT
>DPYO01000252.1:0-251 GCA_003535775.1 Fidelibacterota bacterium
TATGATTGAGTGTGAATAGCTCCAACACCTGGATGTACATCGCTGATTATAATTGAGCCATTGATACAGGAGGCGCCAGCGCTTCCAACCTCCCCTGTCTCCTGATCAACAGCAACAATGGAAAACGTATCCTGAGCACTAATCTTGATCAAAAACAAACCGAAAATAATTGGAAATGTTATTTTCATTTATAGGTCACGCAAGATTTTAATTATTGGATTAGATGATGTTAAATGAAATTACCCTACTTA
>DPYO01000252.1:614-5119 GCA_003535775.1 Fidelibacterota bacterium
CCTGGTCTGGACAAACTCTCCAGCCTGTATCTTATAGAGGTAAACTCCAGCACTTACAGGCTTGCCATGCTTGTCAGTAGCATCCCACCGGACAGATTTGAAGCCTGGTTCTTGAGTGGTATTCACCAGCCCTGTTATTTCTCTTCCCATCAAGTCGTATATGGTAAGTGTAACTTGTGCCTGTTCTTGAAGGTCATATCTGAGGCTTGTAATTGGGTTGAAGGGATTCGGATAAGCAGGATGCAAGGCGAAGGTAGTTGAAACGGTTGATACGGATTTTCTCAATATCCACTGTTCAACACCTAAACCCAAAGTTAACTGCCCTTGATCAGATAATGGGATTGCCGCACTCCACTTCGTTCCGTTCGAAATGACAGGGACCAACTCCCACAGCTCACCTTTTCTTTTTGAAGTTTTTGGAGTTCTTTCATTAATTCAAAAATTCTATTTTCTAATTCTCTGATTTTATTTTTCTTCATATATTTTTCCTTAGTTTGCCCTGCTGCCAGCAAAAGAAAAACAAGTTCATATTAATTTATAGTAATATTTTGAACTTCTTCCCATCTAAAACATCCAACTTCATGGTCATTAACCATACCAATTGCCTGCATAAATGCATAACATATGGTAGGTCCAACAAAATTAAAACCTCTCTTTTTTAAATCTTTGCTCATTTCCTCTGACTCTCTTGTGAAAGTTGGAATATCTCTCAATTGATTAATATTATTAATTATTGGCTTATCATTAACGAAACCCCAAATATACTTATTAAAACTTCCAAAATCCTTCTGAATTTCCAACAATGCTTTCGCACCTGAAATAGTAGAATTAATTTTTAATCTATTTCTAATTATTTGGGTATTTTGCATCAGTTTCTCAATTTCTTTATCCCCATATGCAGCAACCTTTGAAGCGTCAAAATTATTAAAAGCTATTTGATAACCTTTCCTCCTCTTTAAAATTGTAGACCAAGATAAACCAGCTTGTGCTCCTTCCAAAATCAAAAATTCAAAAAGTGCTCTATCATCATGTAAAGGTAATCCCCATTCTCTATCATGATATTCAATCATTAAATCATCCTTAGCCCATTTACATCTTTTATCCATTTTTTTATCTTTCATTACTATCTACATTACAGACTGTATTAGTAGGAATAACAATTTTATTAAAAACATTTGTATGATTTATGATGTTAGCAAGAATACGGCTACTATGGCAGTTAGGGCAGTACTGACTTGTAGTACAATGAATAGCAGAGTTTATCTGGGTGCTAGAGTCACCCACCTGAATGCAAGAAATGGGATTTGTGCAACCATTAGCAACTGAAAGATATGTGCAGCTGTTCCCTCATCAGATTCAACAACAATACCATATATGGCAAAATGAACAAGCACCATGGCTAAAGCAAAAAGTGACATCACCAATGGTAGAAAAACGGCGGGCTGTCTTATCGTTGGCTCATTCATAGGGTATATCCTGAAGTGTTTCCATTTATTTTCTGGTGTGATAACATTATTCTTAATAACTGTTACTTGACATCTGGGTCAACATGTCGTTTAAGCTCATCATCAAAATTCAACCAGTCTACATGAGTATCGAAATAGGCATGGGCTTGGGGTTCCAAGCCAATATCCGCAGTGACATTCGCCAGTGTAATATGAATCTCATCTGCCCATTTGGTTGAACGAAACAGCATGGAACTGCCACAACGGATGCAAAATCCGTATTCTGATTTTTTGGAGGAAGAAACCCATCTCAATAATTTTTCACCCTTTCCCAAGGTAAAATGTTCTTTGTTCACTCCAAACCATGTAACGAACCCGGCACCATGGGACCGCTGGCAGCGTGTACAATGACAATGAACACACCATTTTACAGGCAGTTTTACGGTGAACTCAACCTGTCCACAGAGGCATCCCCCCGTTACTTTTCTGTGTTTTCTTCCCATAGGTTAAATATCATCCCGAATGGATCCTTTAGATAACAATCTTTTCCTTCCCACTTGATTACCCGGCAGCCTTTGCTTCCCAGCCTGTCCCTGGAAGCATCCAAATCATCCACACAAAATTCCAATACGGTTCCTGTCCAATCTGAATCATGAATAAAATAAAAAAAAGGAATCGCAGGTTTTGAAAACTAACTGTTTATCTGTAGAGTTAACTAGTTCCAGTTCCATAACAGTTTCATAAAAGTCCTTGGCAGCTCTCAGGTCCCGAGCCAGTACTGCCGCATGATTACTTTTTCTGAATGGTGCTTTCATAATAAACTCTTTATTGTCCAGTCAACATGAAAGAGTGATAAACTTTTTCAAGGACCGTGCCTAGGTCGCCCGATTTTCTGAATTCAAGACCCAATTGTTTACCCTTATGATTTATGACATAGGACTGTACCAGCATTCCAAAAAAAGCATCGTAATGAATATATTCATATTTTTTCCCTTGAACCCCATTCAGCAATATATCAGCAACAGGTTGGTATTTTAACCATAAACCACGTTTTCTCCCTTCAGTAGAATCAACAAAGTTGACGCAAATTATGGGGTATCCGTTATATCGAAAAAGTACATCCTTTCCATCTCGGCTCTTGTCTTCTTCCAGTTCATTCGGGTAGGATAGGGTGTAACCTGCAATTTCATTAGTAAACGAGTTCCAGGTCTCTGCCTTAATTGAAGCAAACTCTTCAGGAGCATCGGAAACACAAGCAGTAAAAAATAGAAAGAAAAGACCTGCTCTATTTTTCATCCAGAATTATAATCTTCTTTTTGATAAAACGAACTTCTTTTTCTTTATGATCTTCATTGTGGTCATCATCAATATCAATTACCATTATTTTACCATCTTTTGATTTCCACTCAAAGCTTCCTCCTTTCATGTCATACTCTTCCGCATCCACTTCTTCGCCGTTGACTATAACTTTCATTATCGTATCTCCATCCACTATTTCCTGATCTACCCGGACATCTATTTCATGGTCGTCATTTCCATAAAAGGACATCTCATGTTTGCCATGGTTAAAGTCATTTCCCATCATTTTGAAATGAGGTTTTCCAGAAAATCGAAACAGGCATACTGCTATGACAAGCAACAATAGATATTTCCACAATAATTCCAGTTTTTCTTTTGTATTCATCTTTATTCTCCTTTATTAATTAATTGAAAAGATATTGAAATTTTAAAAACAATTGGCGGTCTTGAACCTGTCCTTCCTGTATAGAATCTATGCTCAAATTTTCAGCGATCTTGTCCGATGTAAAACCAATATAAAAGATCGTAAACGGGCTGGGCTGATAGCTTAATAAAGGCTGCAGCTGAAATGTCTGGCTAAAATCATTATACTGCCCCATTAAACGAAAACTGAGTGCCTGATTGTATTGATAATTCATCCGTATTCCTGTTAGATAACCGGAATAATATTCTTCTTTTTTATCAAGAGTAGTCATTTGATAGTTTTCATATGTTCCACCCACTTGTATTCGATCCGAGACCTTTAGTCTGGTCCACAATGAAAAGGAAGTACTGTTTCCTTTTTCAGGGACATCCAGGAACGTCACAGTATTAACACCTTTACTGAAACTTCCACCAAGTGCGAGCGATTTATTGAAATGACTATTTATGTTTACACTTAGATTCCACAGGTTTTCTAAATCTACATTTTTGAATCGGCTAAAATGTTTCACAGAAATATTAATATTTAACCGTGTTTGGCGGGGCAGCACTACATTGCCAAAAAAACTGGTATAACGTGATTTTTTCTCCCCCTCAAAATTGGTTTCTAAGCCGGAATGGAATCCACCCACCACTTTCCTGATCATTTTATTTGGTGTATATACCCAGTAACTTTGCAGGTAGACCCGGCGCTGGTTATTATTGGAAATAAATCCATTATCTGCCCTAAATGCAGGCGACTTGTGGTCATAACCTGCTTCTAACCCCCAGTGTTCGGTCTCGCGGCGAAACTCAAGCTCAATTGCATTCCCCGTAAAGGATTCCCCGTCAAAGGTAAAAGTATTATTATCACCGAAGGTTTCGTTGCTCACCAATAAAGAGTCTGTTGGCTCCTGTGTTTTGCTAAATAAGGTCTGGAGTTCTACCTGGTACGTTTTATTGAATTTATAGCGTGTGTCAAAGCCAACCACAGACCCGCTTCCGTCACTGTTAACCATGCGGCGGTCTGTTGCCAGGATACCAAAAAAACTGGCTTCGTCCAATGTCCGCCTGAACCGGAAAATATTGGATATACTTCGTCCTCCGGAAATAGAGAAACTCTGCTCCTCCCCTGGTATAATGTATGGAGAATCTTCATCCATGGCGGATAAGAGGTACCAGGAATTTTTCTGCCCCCTATTGATCATTCGTCCTGAAGCGATAGGATTATTGATGGAGCGGGTATAAATGGCATTGATCCAAGTGTCAATCAGGTCGTTCCCGGCATTAAAGAAAGGACGTTTTTCCGGAAAGAAGAGAGCGAATGTTGTGTTCACGTCCACCTGTTCCTCATCGGCCTCG
>DPYO01000252.1:5305-7756 GCA_003535775.1 Fidelibacterota bacterium
AGCGATAGGATTATTGATTGAGCGAGTATAAATGGCATTGATCCAAGTGTTGATCAGATCGTTCCCGGCATTAAAGAAAGGACGCTTTTCTGGAAAAAAGAGAGCAAAAGTGGTGTTTACGTCTACTTGTTCCTCGTCGGCCTCGACCTGGCTGTAGTCGGGATTGATGGTGAGTTCTATAACACGGTCAGAACTTAAGCTGTATTTTATTCCCAAAGATGCTTCACCAGCTGCTGCTCCTTTTTTCAGCGTATTATTTTGATCAAGTTCAGCAGTCTGGGAACCGACAATTGCCGGCAGAAATTCAAAGCTGCCCCTTTGTTTGATCCCCTGGATGCCTATTAACGTTCCCATCTGGCATAAAAAGCAGGGGTTGGTTCGATCAAACCCGCCCCAGACGATTTGTGAACGTTTTTCCCGGGGCAGGCTTCGGTAAAACCCAACTTTCCATTCCTGCACATTCTTATCAGGAAAAGATAAACTTGAAAAAGGGATTGCCATTTCCACCTCATATCCTTCATCTGTTATTCTTCCCTTGGAATCATAAACCAGGTCAAATGTTGGATCATCATCCCCACCGCCATTATTTTTCGCATCCATTTGTATCCCATAGGGGTTTGACCCAATCATTGTCCCTGTGTTGGCATCTCCGTAAGTATCGAGAAAAATGGCAACAAAATCATCCATCCATGCTTGGTCACGCTTTTGGAAAGACGCCCGGATATCCTTGGGATCAGCATAGGCCCAGAAAGCAACATACAGATTATCATCATCATAGGAAACCTTCACTTCTGTTTTTTCCGGCGGCCTGATATTCTCCCCAGGTTCGATTTCTACAAAATAATCTGTGCCCCCGGCCTTTCCCCACTCTAAATCTGTGAGATCTCCATCAATTATTATTGCATTAAGAACACGTTTTATCTCTAAAACAGGGTTTTTCAAGATCTCCATTTTTTCCGCCTGCAGGATAGATCCTGCCAACAAAATTCCTAAACCAACTAAGGTTATCTTATTTCGATTAATATTCATTATTACCCTTAATAAAAAATAATGTTAATAACACTAAGATATTAAAACTATATAATAGATATGGATTTTCTTAATAAAACCTAAACATTATATTAATTTTAAACATTGTAATATAATTAAATGATAAAGTATATTACAATAAATATTTAATTTCCATATTAAAGAAACACACAATAAATGACACAAACTGATTCTTACATTATCGAAGATCGTAAAGTTTTAAAAGAAATCGTAGATATCACACGGCAGAAAATCGTTTGTCAGTTATATGATAATCCATTAACAGCTGAGGATATTGCAATAACTATTAACTTTCCGCAGGAAAAAATTTATTACCATCTGAAAAAATTAGAAGCAGCTGGTATTATTCAATCTGAACATGCTGGTGTTGTGAACGGTATTAACCAAAAGCATTATTTAAATGTTGCAAAGAATATCATTGTGAAAATGGATATGCTTAAACCTTCTTCAGACCAGGAAGATAAAAAATTCATTCAAAATGTTCTTTCAGAGGACCATTTAAAGGTCATTAGCCTTGTTGATCAAATTACCGGGTATAATGAAGAACCGATAAAGCCGGTGCTACGAAGTAAAACTTTAAATGTTCCGGAAAAAAAATATCGGGAGATCGCCGCGCAGTTGAAAAAAATCTATGACCAATTGGAATCAACCCAGACCGGTGATAAAAAACCTGATACGGTATCCGTCCACCTGGATATAAAATTCTTTATTTTTAATAAATCTTCGAAAAAGCATTAGCAAAAAGTAAAATATCTACCCATCGGGTTATGAGCCTCACGCAATAGCTTCTATTTTAAATTTGCTTAAGGGAGAGAAAGAGCCTCGGTTTATTTAATTTTGTGCAGGTCCTTTTACACCTTTTAGATATGTCTCTAAAAAGGTTAAAACTTTTCCATAGCCTTCAATTTCATTTTCTTTCTTACGAAAACCATGTCCTTCGTCATCGAAAACAACATATTCAACAGTAACTCCGTTTGCTTCAATACCTGCAACAATTTCATCCGATTCTATCTTTAAGACACGCGGATCGTTTGCGCCCTGAAGTACCATAACTGGGTTTTTTACTTTATGAGCATGGAATACCGGAGAAATCTCATACAGCCTAACAGAATCGGCCGTAGTAGGGTCACCCAATTCTTTGTAAAGTGCATTCCGGAATGATTCCCAATATGGAGGAATTGATTTTAATGTTCTCAGCCAATTTGTTACTCCAAAGATATTAACACCAACTTTGAATTCATCGGGAGTAAACGTCATTGCTGCCATAGTCATATAGCCACCGTAACTACCTCCAATAATTCCAATTTTTTCTGCATCAATATAATCTTGAGCTTGCAACCATTTCTTTCCCCAAATACAATCTTTAAGATCCTTATCGCCATGGTTAAGGTCATCCATTTT
>DPYO01000153.1:0-805 GCA_003535775.1 Fidelibacterota bacterium
GAAAATTACTGAACTTGTTTCAAGGAATACCGCACCTGGTCAATATAGTGTAAACTGGGATGGAACAAATCAATCAGGAGAACAGGTTCCCAGCGGTATCTATATTTATTCAATAGATACCGGTGAGTTTCAATCATCAAAAAAAATGATATTGATGAAGTAGTATCTAATTCACTTGATGGTTGATGAATATTATTTGGAAAAATATCACAATTGTTTGGACTCTGCTATCTATCCTAAGCGGGAAAAGTCCTCTCCATGAACGATACCACACCTATAAAGAAATCCAGGAACAACTGGAAGAATGGAATGATGAGTTTGGTGATTCGGAAAACATATATCCCGGAAGCGGAATAATCTATCATTTGGAGGAATTGGGAACATCAACAGAAGACGGGCTCCCCTTTTGGGCTGTAAAGTTGTCTTACAATGCTGATATTGATGAAGATGAGCCAAAATTTCTTTTCCTGGGACAATGCCACGCTGAAGAAATATTGGGGGTTGAAATCACAATGGAAATGATCAATAAATTCCTTCATCCATCTTCTCAGTATCATCTGCAAAATATGCAGGCTATTCTCCAATCTTCAGAAGTGTGGGTTGTCCCGACATACAATTCTGAGGGATTAACAGTTGTTCATGGAGACAGCGTGGATGGAAATTGGTTACAGGATATTAGTTACAGGAAAAACAAACGGGACGTCAATTTGAATGGAATATTCGATTTTGATAATACTGCTGAGGCAGGTAACGATTCCGATGGCGTTGATTTAAACCGGAATTATAATTTCAACTGGATATTTGG
>DPYO01000153.1:1230-3406 GCA_003535775.1 Fidelibacterota bacterium
TATTACCGGGGTGAATCACCATTCTCTGAAAGTGAAACTCAAGCAATAAGAGATTTTGCAATTGAAAATAAATTTCTGCTTTCCATTGCATATCACAGTTCCAGGTCAGGCAATGTATCGGAACAGATTATTTTCCCCTGGATGTGGAATGGAGGGAAATCTTCACCGGATTACCCTGTAATTTCATCTCTAGCTATGGGGATTTCAAATTTAATACCAACCGAAACCGGAGTTGAATTTGCTAATTATATTACGGTTGCAGGTGTATCAAGAAAAGGAAATGCACATGACTGGTTTTACACTGAAACAGGGTGCATTCAATTTCTTATTGAAGTTGGAACGTCCAATTTACAGCCAGATAGTTTAGAAATTATCGAGGATACGATTAATAGAAATTTACAGGGAGCAATTCACCTTATGAACCGGGGAATTGGATATACAACCGGAAACTTTGGAGCTGATGCATTCCAAGTATCAGGGATAGTTTTAGATGCTTCTAACAGCACACCAATAAAAGGAGCAATTGTTAAAATATTGGAATATGATGGACCAATGCTGAAACCAAGAACTACTGACCAATTTGGCAGATATCGCAGATTGTTAACGCAGGGAACATTTACACTTCATATTTCAGCTTCAGGTTTTGAAGATCAGAGTTTTACTATTGTTCCCAGTTCCTCTTCTCAAACAGAACAAAATGTAAGTTTGATTCCATTAGATATATACACCCTGGAATTAACAATAAATCCTCCCGTGGAATATACCGATGATATTATCTTGCTTCTTACAGATCAGTATTCTACAGATACGCTAGAAGTAAACGGAACTGACTTTAGCATTCAAATTTCGGAGAATCAATATACTATTAAAATTCTTGGTGAAGATCTGTTCCCCTATTCAAATGAAATTGATTTGTCAATGGATTCAACGATTATGATAGAACTTAGCTGGGAAACAGAATTTTATACTGAATCATTTGATAACATTGATGAATGGTTCATCGAAGATGGAGAGTGGTACATTGAAAATGGTAAATTAAAATCTCAAACTGGGCTGACCTATCCAAGCAATCCAATTTCTTTTATATCATCTACAATCATCAATCCGGGTTACCAATTGTTAGCTCTTTCATTACAATTTCAATATGAAATGGAGTGGGGAAATGATACTGCTTTTGTTTCATTTTTAGGCGACCAGGATACTGTTTCATTTTTCTGGGTCGACCAATATTGGGAGAATCACACAGAACTGCTTCCATTTGAAATAAATTCAGAGTCATTTAGAATTCAAATCGGTATAAAACCGGATAATACATTGGAGTACAGGGGAATCAAAATTGATAAATTGAAATTAATTTATCCATCTGAAAACAATCCCATGGCTATCAATAATAATGGAAATAATATTCCAAAACAAATCCTACTACATCAAAACTATCCAAACCCATTCAATCCAATTACATCAATAACTTTTGAACTCCCGGTAGATTCTGATGTTCAGTTATCAATCTACAATTTAACAGGAAAGAAAGTGCGCACATTGATTCATGAGATAAAAGATGCCGGAAAACATACAATACAGTTAAATGGGAACAATTTACCCAGCGGGATTTATTTCTATGCGCTTGATACTCCGTCAAATAAACTAGTAAAAAAATTAGTTCTCATTAAATAACATTGAAGGAATTATGAAACAATTTATCTTAACCATCTATTTATTTATTACAATTCTATCCGCCGGAGAAATACAGAAAATATCTTTATCTATGAAATCTTTCTCTAAAGAAAACGTTGATATTGAATATAGGAGAGGATCCTATTTAATTATTTTAGCCCACAGCCAATTATCTACATACTTATCTGGAAGCATAGGAGGCAGTTTCATAGAATTTAAGGAGTCACAGGGGTTTGATGTGGATGTGATATCACTTGATTTAGAAGAGCTGGAGACTGCAGAAGAGATCAGGGATTGGATCAGTATATATTACAATTTACACCCTTTACTCGAGTATGTACTTCTGGTTGGTGATGTAAATGGCTCTTATACATTACCATCCTTCTCAATTCAGTCCATTAATGAACCTGAATTAGATGTTACGGATTATCCCTATACATATTTTGATTCAAATGATATTCTAGCTCCTAAATATTATATTGGGAGATGGGCAGTAAGAAGT
>DPYO01000153.1:3791-4962 GCA_003535775.1 Fidelibacterota bacterium
GAGACTGGAAAACAGTATCTAAATAATGCTCTCCTTGTCGCAGGCAATTACAAACAAACATCTGATGGTGATGAAGTCCCACCAGAGACCTGGCCTGTAACGCCAGTGTGGACATCTGTTTGGCTAATGGAAGAATTATATCAATTCGGTTATACTTCTATAGATACAGCATTCTTTCATGCTGACTATCAAATTTCAAATAATCCAGTGATCGGAGAATCTTGGACTGAAGGAGTTGGTATTATCAATTATCGGGGATGGGGCAACTCACACGGCTGGCACAAACCAGAATTTTACATAGAAGATATTAACGATTTGAACCATGGCTGGAAATTACCTGTGGTTATGAGCTTTGTCTGCAATACTGGTGACTTTGGTGCGGATGTTTCCCCTCAAGTTGGTCCTTCAAAATGTTTTGGAGAGGAACTCCTCACAAAGGGAACACCCACAAATCCAAAGGGGGCAGCTGCCATGATTGGCCCATCAGATCTGGATACAGATACCAGGTTCAATAATGTAATGTGCGGAGCAATGTGGGATGCATTTCTTGAGGGTAGAGAAAGTGAACTTGGACCTGCACTATTTGCTGGTAAACAGGCTTTGATCAAAGAATTTCCAGAACTCACTGGATCAAATGATGTGGTGGAGTTTTATCACCATATTTATGGGATCTTGGGAGATCCAAGCCTTTCAGTCTGGTTGCAGGCTCCTCAAAATATGACCGCAGATATTGAAGATGATCCAATCCTCAATAGTTCATTTGTCACAACAGTTGTGACAGATGAAAATATGAGAGCATTAGCAAATGTAGTTGGAGCTTTGCTTTACAATAGTAATTTAATTGCTAACGGCCTATCAAATCATGAAGGAGTTTTGAATATTGATTTTGAGAATGTCCCTGTAGGTGCTACTCTTGAATTGTATTTAAATAAAGGTCAGTTTAAACAAAAACATATATCTCTCTCTTTTTCAGGTGATAATGGTGACAAACTCAATGACTATTTTGTTCAGGAAATTGAAAGAGACTCTGAGTACAACTTTTATGATTCTGAATCGGGACATGAATTAGCACCAGTTTATAATTGGATAGAGATTAATGAAATTGGCACCAACCTTAATCTTGTTGATGACAGCCATATTAAGGATATATCTATTGGTTTTGGCTTTCAAT
>DPYO01000247.1 GCA_003535775.1 Fidelibacterota bacterium
CTCCCCAAACTGATCGTGTGATTCAAATTTCCGGCCACATGCTCCGGCAATCAGTCATGGGTTCAGATATGTCCTACAACGATATGATGGAAGATCGCCCTCTCATGGATCTCTACGAAGCCACATTAGAAAGCTCTGTTGAAATAAATGGACGAGATCATTGGGCTGTGTTGTTGACGGCAAAAGTGAAAGGATTGTCTTATCCCATGCGCAGGGCGTGGATTGACAAGGAATATTTGCTGCCCATGAAGGAGGAACTCTATGCTAAAAGCGGCAAGCTCTTAAAAACATCCACCATGGATGGCATCAAAAAAGTACAGGGGAGGTGGTTTCCCACACGCTTTATTTTTAAGGATGAGCTGAGAAGAAACAGCAAGGGCACGGAGTGGATCATTGATGATATACAGTTTGATGTGGACATACCCGATTCCCGATTTTCAAAAGCACTGCTGAGAAAATAAGGTTAAAAATGCGGGTGTATATTGCCCCGCTACTTATAAACTAAAATCAAGAAAATCATTAATCACACCGCCTTGCTAATCAAAAATCCATAAGGTCATATATATAGTTTACAACTGTCGGTTCTCATGGTTGCTGTTCATAATTTTATTTCAGGTAATAGTGGAATTATCCGTTGTTTGTTCAACCATTTGATAATACTAAATTGATAAGGAAAATTTGGAGGCAATATGTCTGAATGGGTTTTAGTGCTTGGTTGTTCCACTGGTCATGGTGGGGCAGTTTCAAAACACCTTGCAGCAAAGGGATATGGAATACTTGGTTTCCATTTTGACCGTGGAGAGGTAAAAGCGGAAGCAGATTCTTTAAAAGATGAAATATCGGAGCTAAATGACGGTAGAGTATATTTTTGGAACAAGAATGCTGCATCGTTGGAAATAATGGATCAGTATATTCCGGAGATAGAGGAAATTACCAAGGGGAAAGCCCTTAAGCTATTGCTTCATTCCATTGCATTTGGGACCACCACTAATTTTTTTGGTGAAATCCCGGTAACGCAAAAGCAAATGGACATGACCATACATGTAATGAGCAATTCTCTTTTGTATTGGACCCAAAAACTATACTCGGGAGACCTTCTTGGGGTAGGCTCGCGCATTATGGGACTTACCAGCGAAGGTAACTATTTGGCTATGGATGGATATGGTCCCATAAGTGTGGCGAAGGCAGCAATGGAAGCTATTCTTAGACAGATTGGCTGGGAGCTGGGCAAATATGGCATTACTGCAAACTCAATTCAAGCAGGAGTAACTCCTACAAGGGCATTAACTAAAATTACAGATAGGTGGGAAGAGTGGGTGGAAAACACAAAAAGGCGCAACCCCATGAAAAGAACAACCACACCCGAAGATGTGGCCAATGTGGTTTCATTGCTATTAAGACCAGAAGCAGACTTTGTTAATTGTTCCATCATTTATTGTGATGGGGGCGAACATCGATCTGGAAAGATATAGCTCTCCATTTATTTTAGATTTTGCATAAGTTTTAGAAAAGAGACAATATATATAAATATAAAATTGTTTTTACCTTGATATTTTCTTGAAAAGGGTGGAGCCGGAGTGAAATAATCCCTGTTTTGGAAATATATATTAAGTTTTACATTTAAATCAGACTGAACATTGGTTGAGAGCAGAGACTGTCTGCATCTTTTTAGATTAAGATTTGGGCTTTTGGGGGCTTAGTTCTTCACGTTTTTTAATCAGCTGGACTAAATCATAGTGGCTTGCAGTTGGCTGAAGGTTAAAACTGTTTTGAGCTTCTTTTAATGCGAAATCCCACCATCCTTTTTTTGTATAAACCAAGGCAAGATTATAATGAGCGGTGCCCAGCATTTTGAATTCTTCTTTGGATATATCTTTATATGTAAGAGGTATTAATCGGATTACTTCACGGAACTCTAGAACTGCTTCATCTAATATGCCTTTTTGGACGTACCAATTTCCTAATTGCAAATGGCGGTCTGGAGAATCATCCTTACACCCGATCAGAACGAGTAAGAACAAGGGGAGAAAACATTTCCCTGTTACATTATGTATAGACTTAAATACCATAGGTTGGTAGAAATTCCATAGTCACTTACTCTCAATGCAAGGAATATTTTTAATTGTTTTTTAATGATGGATGTATTTGGCTGGAAAATCATTAATCAAAAAGAGGAAAAATGCTTTTAGGCTACTCCTCCAACCCCCGTTATCTGTGTTGTTTGAATGCCTAAAGCTTTTGCTGCTTGATTCCACATAATGTCATCAGGTGTGTTAAATACAAAATCTTTTGAAGTTTGTTGGAGAAGCCAATCACTATGTTCGATTTCTTTTTCAAGCTGGCCCCCTGTCCATCCAGCATGTCCAAGAACGAGTTTATAAGACTCTGGTGCTTCCCCTGAACGGATATCTTGAAGAATAAATTTGTGGCTAGTGAGCGCAAAATCCTCTGACACAGCGACTGTCCCTTTTCTCTTATATTCGGATGAATGAAGAACAATCCCCCGCTCAATCATAACAGGACCGCCAAAATATATCGTGGGAACTACTTTAAAGATATTTTCTGTTTCCTTATATATTTCTGAAAATAAATCCTCCATATCTGGCTCTTGAAATGAACGATTAATAATCAGTCCCATAGCGCCATCTTTTGTATGCTCACAAATTAGAATGACTGTTTTTCCAAAATAAGGATCCTGCATATAAGGCATTGAGATGAGAATATGGTTTTTTAGAGAGCTCATTATGAAATGTAACTCTGATTATTGAGATGAACAAAAATATTTATGAATATTTTTTTACTGGCTGAAGGAAATTATTTATCTAGTAATAAAACAGCAAATCTGTTTTTGAAAGGGTTTAAAAAATCAGTAAATTTTAGGTTCGTCCTTAAATATGAGGAAAAATGAGGGTTTGACTAAATCAAAAACTAAAATACTAATCAGGGGTGCCCGACAGCACAACCTTAAAAACATTAACCTGGATATCCCTAGAGATAAATTAGTTGTTATTACGGGATTGTCTGGGTCTGGGAAATCTTCTCTGGCTTTTGACACTATTTATGCTGAGGGACAAAGAAGATATGTGGAGTCTCTCTCATCCTATGCAAGACAATTTGTTGGATTAATGGAAAAACCGGATGTTGATTATATTGAAGGTCTTTCTCCGGCAATATCAATTGAACAAAAAATGACAGCAAGAAATCCAAGGTCTACAGTGGGAACCGTGACAGAAATACATGATTATCTTCGTCTTCTGTTTGCCCATATTGGACGACCTCATTGTTGGAAGTGTAAACGCCCCATCCAGCGCCAGACAGTACAGCAAATTGTAGATACTGTGAAAAAATTCAGTGAGGGTTCTCAAATTTACATCTTAGCGCCGGTTGTGCGCAGTCGCAAAGGAGAACACAGGGGGGTACTGAACGAAATAAAAAAAGAAGGATTTCTTAGGGCACGGATCAATGGTAAAATTTATTCGATTGAAGAAGATATTCACCTCAAGAAACAAAAAAAACATACAATAGAAATAGTGGTAGACAGGTTGGTTTTGGATGGGAGCTTTATGGATCGCTTAACTGAGTCAGTGGAATTAGCTCTGCACATTGGTTCTGGTTTGCTTATCATACATAAAGTTTCGGATAAAGATTATTTATTTAGTGAACATTTTGCTTGCCCACATTGTGAAGTTTCGTTGGAAGAAATAGCACCCAGAATGTTTTCGTTTAATTCTCCTTATGGAGCATGTTCGAAGTGTGACGGGCTTGGCTCCCATATGGAGGTAAATCCAGAATTATTGGTCCCAGACAAAAAGAAATCACTTATTCAGGGAGCGATTGTACCCCTTGGGGAACAACCCCGGGGAAATTGGTATGGAAGTATATTGAAAAGTCTTTCTATACATTATGGTTTTGATTTTACAACTCCATGGTTCAGGTTAAGTACTGAAAACAGGAAAATTCTTTTTTATGGAACAGGAAAAACGAAATTAAACATGTTTTATTCATCCAAGCGCTGGAAAGGAACATATACTGGGGGATGGGAAGGAATAGTTCCCAACCTAATGCGAAGATATCAGCAGACAAAATCTCCAGGGATTCGTGAATGGATAGAACAGTTTATGAGTATGCGCCCTTGTTCTGGATGTCTGGGGTCAAGGTTAAAAAAAGAAAGCTTAGCCGTAGTTATTGGAGGGAAAAATCTTGGGGATTTTTCCCGAATGTCTATAAAAAGTTTTTTGACTTTTATTACAAACCTTAAACTGTCAAAGACAGAGAATATAATTGCCTCCCAGATTTTAAAAGAACTGAAGGAACGTCTGGAGTTTTTAGTAAATGTTGGTTTGGATTATTTGACATTGGATCGTTCAGCTACATCTTTATCAGGAGGAGAGGGGCAGCGGATACGTCTGGCAACGCAAATTGGATCTCAGCTTATGGGAGTTTTATATATTCTTGATGAACCTTCTATTGGTCTCCATCCTAGAGATAATACACGCCTTATGAATACATTAAAGAAACTTCGCGATTTAGGCAACTCGGTTTTGGTTGTTGAGCACGACAGAGAAACAATAGAAACAGCTGATCATGTGATTGATTTGGGGCCGGGAGCTGGGGAGCAGGGCGGAGAAATTATTTTTTCCGGAACACCAAAGCAATTATCTCAATGTAAAAATTCTATCACTGGAAAGTATCTTAAAGGTGTAAAAAAAATTCATATTCCTGTTAAACGTCCTAGAAGATACAGAGAATCATTAAAATTGAGTGGAGCCAGGGGAAACAACTTAAAAGAAATAGACATTGAATTCCCTCTTGGTAAATTAATTCTTGTCACGGGAGTTTCTGGGAGCGGGAAGAGTACTCTTGTAAATGAAACTCTTTATCCAATATTAGCCCGAGATATCCATGGAGCAAGAAAATATCCTCTTTCCTTTGATTCAATAGAAGGATTGGAATATGTAGAAAAGGCAGTGGAAATTAATCAAAAGCCCATTGGCAGAACACCACGTTCAAACCCTGCCACCTATACTGGAGTTTTCACCTATATTCGTGATCTTTTTTCACAAATCCCTGAGTCCAAAATCCGAGGATATAAACCCGGACGTTTTTCTTTTAATGTAAAGGGAGGGAGATGTGAGGTATGTAAAGGAGATGGGATTATTAAAATAGAAATGAATTTTATGCCTGATGTATATGTGGTTTGTGAAGTATGTAAGGGGAAAAGATATAATCGTGAAACGCTTGAGGTGAAGTATAGGGAGCAAACGATAGCTGATATTCTGTCCATGTCTGTTGAAAAGGCGTTAAAATTTTTTGAAAAAATTCCTTCAATAAAGAAAAAACTCACCACGTTAAATGAAGTTGGCTTAGGATATATTCGTTTAGGGCAACAGGCTACCACCTTGTCTGGCGGAGAGGCACAAAGGGTTAAACTGTCTGCAGAATTATCCAGGGCCAGTAATGATAGAACAGTTTATATTCTTGATGAGCCTACAACTGGATTACATTTTGAGGATATCAGGATGCTTCTTTCTGTGCTTCAAAAGTTAGTTGATCGAGGGAATACAGTGATTATAATTGAACATAATCTTGACGTAATAAAATCTGCTGACTGGATTATTGATCTTGGCCCAGAGGGGGGTGACAGAGGGGGAAATTTAATATTTTCAGGTACACCAGAAGAATTAATTCATAATTCTCATTCATATACTGGGAAGTTTTTACGGAAGAATTTTGATAGTCAGTAAGGATTGGGAGAGTTTAATATTTTTTTTCAAAGAGAAAATGATCCAGCTCATCCTTGTAAAACCCTTAATTTCATTCTTACCTTCTAGACTATAATTATGCTTTATTAATATGACTATGGTTTAAAAATGACGGAAATACATATAACCAATCCTACCCCTATTAAAGAAGACTTAGTGATGGAGAAATCTCTTCGTCCTTCTTTTTTTGGTGATTTTATTGGACAAAATGACATAGTGAGTAATTTAAAACTCTATATTGAAGCAGCTAATCAGCGTAATGAGTCTTTGGATCATGTTCTCATTTTTGGCCCCCCGGGATTAGGAAAAACTACGTTGGCCAACATTATTGCAAAGGAGATGAATGTAAATATTAAACCTACTTCAGGACCAGTCCTTGAGCGTGCAGGCGACTTGGCGGGGATGCTCACTAACCTACAAAGCAGAGATGTTTTCTTTATTGATGAGATTCATAGAATAAACAGTATTGTGGAGGAATATCTTTATTCTGCAATGGAAGATTATTCTATAGATATAATGATTGATAAAGGTCCCAGTGCTCGAAGCGTTCAGCTGAGCATTGAACCTTTTACTTTGATTGGTGCAACAACTCGGTTAGGAAATCTGACATCCCCTCTAAGAGATCGTTTCGGGGTAGTTTTGAGAGTAGATTACTATAATTCTCAGGATCTTTTCCAAATTATTAGGCGTTCGGCTGAGATTCTAGGTGTAGAAATAAGCAATGATGGTGCTATAGAAATTGCCGGCCGCTCACGGGGAACTCCTAGGGTTGCAAATCGTATTTTAAATCGAACAAGGGATTATGCAGAAGTGAAAGCAGATGGGAAAATAACAAAAGAGGTTGCAAAAGCATCTCTTGAAGTTTTGGGGATTGATAAAAACGGCTTGGATGATATGGATAGAAGAATTTTATCAACTATTGTAGATAAATTCAATGGTGGGCCAGTTGGGGTTGGTTCTCTTGCTGTGGCTATTTGTGAAGATGCTTCCACCGTGGCAGATGTATATGAACCGTTTTTAATAAAAGAAGGATTTATTCAACGTACATCCAGGGGCCGTGTTGCTCAAGAGCGAGCATTCAAGCTGCTTGGACGAACATCAAAAACACAACAAGGGATATTTAATGATTAGCAAAAAGGTTAAATATAAATTAGCAGAATTTGAATTTCCTCTTCCGGAAAAATATATTTCTCAATATCCATCTCAAAGGCGTGATCATGCTAAGCTAATGGTTCTCCATAAAGACACAAAAAAAATAGAGCATCGCAAGATTTTTAATATATCTGATTATATAAGAAAAAACGATTTAATTTTGTTTAATAATACTAAAGTATATCCTGCAAGGCTCTTTGCTATTAAAGATCATACAGATGCAACAGTTGAAGTTTTTCTTCTCAGAGAACTGGAAAATAATCTTTGGGAAGCGATGGTTCGTCCAGCGCGGAAGGTTCGTATTGGGAATAAATTGGTTTTTACACCAAAAATTTACTGTGATGTTATTGATAATACTATTTCTGGAGGAAGGGTTGTTCGGTTTGAATATGAAAAGGGAAACAGCATTCATGAAATTATAGAAAAGATTGGCACACCACCGCTACCTCCATATATTAAACGGCCTATAGAGCACAGGGACAAACAGCGTTATCAAACAGTTTTTGCTGAAAAGCGAGGATCTGTTGCTGCCCCAACGGCTGGTCTTCACTTTACAAATAGATTATTACAAAAACTAGAAGACAAAGGAGTAAAAATTGGATTTATTACTCTTCATATTGGGGTTGGCACTTTTCGTCCTGTCCAGGTGGAAGATTTAAACCGCCATCAAATGGACTCCGAATATTTTGAAGTTTCTCCTGCTACAGCACTTGCTATTAACGAGGCGAAGAAAAAACGTCGGAAGGTTATCGTGGTTGGTACATCTACAGCCCGCGCACTTGAAACAGTGGTAGTTTC
>DPYO01000038.1:0-330 GCA_003535775.1 Fidelibacterota bacterium
ACATTTATCTTGTGGATTCACCCATGATAAATACAAAATACGCTAAAATTTTTAGTCTGTTTTTCTAAATATTATCTTTTCAAATAATATTCCTTTTTTTCTGTTTGTTGTAAGCGTGGGGTATATAAATGACAAGGGGGGCACCCCCAAGGACTGGGTGGGTAGGGGTGTGTCCCGAATCTGGCTATATTTGGTCGGTATTTGGTTAAGGTTGACTACTTACCACATTAATATATAACTGATAAAAATAGGAAGCCCCCGTCATAAAACGAGGGCTTCCGTCAGAGAAAAGTGCTACTCTCTATCTGCGGGATCGACGAGACTCGAACT
>DPYO01000038.1:736-1716 GCA_003535775.1 Fidelibacterota bacterium
GTTAGCAGGTATTAGCTACTTCAACAACACCATCCCCCACTTTTTTACAAAGAGATGCCCTCATTCTCCCTTGAGATCAAACACCAGTACATACTGATAAGGCAGATTAGCTGAATTCGGAACCAACCGGTAACCTACTGCTGTCAGTTCCCTGACCACCTCCTCTTCCGCCAGCTTCATTTCATCCTTGGGACCCACCGGCAATTCACCCTTCTTGAAATCAACAATGACAAGCCTGCTCTCCGGCTTAATGTATTTTTTCAGGTTCTCAAAATATTTCGCGCGGTGTTGGATATGATGATAGGTATCGCAGATGAAAACCAGGTCCACCCTTTCAGGGATTTTCGGATCATCCGGGTCACCCAGAATGCTTGTCAGATTGGGCAGTTTTTCCCTAACAGCCCGCGCATTCAGGTAGCCCACCAGGTTAGGCTCAATGTCAATCCCGTAAACTCTCCCCTCCTTTGCGACTTGGGCAAAGCGAACCGGGAAATAACCGGTGGCTGAACCGATATCGGCGATCACAGAATGTTTTTCAATGCCGATGGCCTCTATTACTTCCTCAGGTTTCTGCCATTCATTCCTCGTCGTATCCTCAAAGATGCGGGCCCATTTTTCCGCATCATCAAAGCGGTGATGCTTGGTCCGTTCCTCTTCAGTTAGATCGTTGTGCTGTTTACCATGCTGTGCTGCTGCCACCGTGACCGCCAGCATCGTAGATATTAAAAGAAGTTTAACCGTGGTCGCTTTCATCTGTCTGCACGCATCAATTACTCTCATGGATTTCCACGGCTTTTCTATTCTACTGCACTCATTAATCTACCTCACTGATTTTACACTTCCAGGTTAGGTTTTACTGTGTTGAGCATCTCATCCCATTCAAGAATCACTTTGCCTAATTCTTTTTCAAGAAAAGAAATATCCTCCGGTAGTTTGATAATTTCAGGAGAGAGTTCAAGCACCTGGGTCATTATTTTTTT
>DPYO01000038.1:2067-6187 GCA_003535775.1 Fidelibacterota bacterium
AATCAATTTGGAGGCTTACTTCAACAGCACCATCTTCCTTGTCTGGACAAAGCCACCAGCACGAATCTGATATAGATAGACACCTGCACTTACTGGCTTACCATATATGTCTGTTGCATTCCATTGAACAGATTTGTAGCCTGCTTCTTGTGCAGTATTTACAAGCTGGGTTATTTCCCTACCCATTAAATCATAAATCGTAAGTGTAACCTGTGCCTGTTCTGGGAGGTCATACCTGAGGCTTGTGATGGGGTTGAAGGGATTCGGGAAGTTCTGGTGCAGGGTAAAGGTAGCAGGCACTACTGCTTTAAGCTCTAATGTAAATCTTTCCGCTGACGGGACTGTGAGTTCTCCTGTGCCTTCCAAGATATAATCTTCACCACTTGTAGCAGTTAGAACCCAGCTGTAGTATTCACCAGCATTAAGTATAATATCGTAAGCAATAGTGAGAGTCTCAGTAGTAGGCATGACTTCTACTTCACCGTAGTCTTTAACAAGTCTCCAGCCATCCTTGAAACGTACATCAAATGCTCCTTCTGGTGGTTTAGGTGGAAGACTATATTTGAGTCTATCTCCTTCTGATAGTTCTACTCCAAAGTATAACTCAGAACTGTTAATACTTAAGGTGTTAGCCTCATCCTTGAGACTGTAGTCCTCTGGTACAACCCTTGCCGATACATCACTGGTTAATGTTATTTCGCCATCCTGGAATGTTCTTATCCAGTAGCCCCTCCCGGGTAAAATTTCATCAGATGAAATATAGCCTGATTCAAATCCATAAAGTGTTCCAATAATTATAATTTCATCATGGTCAATGATTGTTGATATTTGGGATGGTCCGGAAATTAGATTCCATCCTTCGTAAAGAGTTACTGTTAATTCATCAAGTGGTACTCCAGTAATGGTGGTAAAACCGTCTTGTACAAACCTCAGCCAGTAACCTTCTCCTGAGATCAAACTGGCCTCCGCCTGGTAAGTACCATCGTATGAGTACAGTGTACCTTCAATTGATTCCGGAAAAATCAGATTATAATATGAATCTAAGACCTCCACAGGTAAACCTACGAGATTCCAGTTGGAATGAAAGGGGACGGAAATTTCGACTAATTGAATATCGTCAACTATAGTTATTTTTACGGGAATTTCAATTGGGATTGAATCTACATTAGATGTCACAATTAACTTTCCTGTATATTCAAAATCTATTTCTAAACCGGTTGGATCTATTCTAACCAAAATTGGCTCAAACTCTCCGTACCCTAACCAGTGGCTCTCAGACTGAATACTCATCCAGATTGGAACAGGGCTCAGATTCCCTCCCCAGGACGCACCAACCAAAATTCCGTCATGACCATTCTGTGAAATATCCAACAGTGTATCACCCTGCATTGAAATAATTGGGTATGATGCTACAAGAAACTCAGAACCTGTAAACCCATCATGGTCATAAGTGGTGTTAAACCCAAACCCCCCATTAAATAACGCATTTACTTCTTCTTCTGATAACACACCATCAAAAATATGCACATCATTTATTTCACCGGAAAAATAACCCGTGTAATCTCTCATGTCTGCCCCTAAATACGTGTGAATCCCTCCATCTAGATAAACCGTTCCGTTTGAGTTTGTTCCAATTTCAGATCCATCTATGTACATTCTCCCTCCATTAATTGATGCATCCTGTACCACCACAATGTTGTGCCACTCATTATCATTATAGAAATCAGTTGATGTAACAGTCCACTGATACCCGTTCCTGTAAGTCCAAAAATTGATCTGCCCATTTGCACTAAAATTCAATTGGTATTCACCATTAAACCCACCATTCCTCTGCTGTATAATTACTTGATTTGAAAATTGGGATCTTACCCACAAAGAAATAGAAAAATTTCCATTTCCAGATAGCATATTTGCACCCAGGTCAACATAATCATTCACACCATCAAAAGAAAGAAATCCATCTCCTGATTGATTGATCTCTATGATGGGCTCATAGATGAGGATCGACCCAAAATCACCAATATTCCCAATTTCCCTTTCATAAAATAGTATAGAATCGGAAGGTAATGTCAGCTGGATGGTTGTAGTATCAATGCTCACAACTGCATTTTGAGTATTGACTATGGAGATGCCCGAACTATTGATATCAAAGAAAATATTATCAGAACTTTTTACCATGATCCTGTAATCGTTGAATGAGGGTAGAGCGGGAACAATAATGGTGTAAGCTCCATCATTTGCTACATTTTCTTCTATTACAACATCAAAATTATTCCAACTATCATTAATTAAAAGTATATCCACAAAAAAACTATTTACTGAATTTGGATCATTTGTGTTTGCAACATCCCAGGTTATGGTTTGTGTTGATCCCGTTTCCCACAGTTCATTCTCAGATTGAGAGGTTACCCTGAATGGACCTGCATCTTCATCCACAGAGAATTGTACATTTTTATAGTTAAAGGCCCCAGAATAAAGATTATTATCTCTAACCAATAACCGCATATTTATCTCTCTTTCTGCAAAGGGCAATTGTTCTATGTCTGCAGTGGAATAATTATTCTCCAGTATACTTTCCATATAGGGAAAATACCTTTTTTTACCTTCTTCACTGGCATCAATGCTGCAAAATAACGGTCCCGTTTCTGGTGGAAAATCCGGTGGAGAAAAAGAGATATCCGATGCATCATTTTGTTCCCAGGAATAGGTTAAGAGATCTTCTTCATCGCTGTCAATTGCTGAACCTTCAAGGACAAAAGGAGTCTCTTTTGGAATATAAAATCCACTCTCTGGCACCATAACCCCGGGAACAGTATTGCCTGTTGGTTCCCTGATCCACCCTCGTTGGTAATCATAATTATTATACGCAAACATATCCTGCTGATAACGAATGGAAATATCTATCGTATGGGAGCTATATTGATCACCATAGCTACCGGGAAGAGTGTTTCCTCTGTTACACATCGCGGTACCGCCAAATGAACTTCTCCAACCATTCTCAGATGTACAATTATGTCCTGATCCAAGATTATGACCAATCTCATGAATGTGAACTGCATAGCTCGGCAGATTCGCAGAAGTTGACCCCGGGACATAGGCAAGACCGCCACCATATCCAGTATTAAAAACAGCACCATATTCCCATAAGAGGTTGTCCTGTGATACACCAAAACCTCCCGGACCAATCACCTCTGTTAGATGGATAAGAACTCTGGGTAGTTCCGTGTACATATCGTGGGAAGTAAAAAGTTCAGGTGTAGGATTTGCATCTGTATAAATCAGCATATCATTATTTTCTATTAATTCCAGTTTAAAGCTTAATTCTCGTATCCAAACTAAGTTCACCTGGTTTGCCATGGCTGCAATCCAGGCTAATCCTCCTTCTACAGTACCATCAGCTACAGAATTATTTGCTTCTGCAGTTAAAATTGCTGCATAACGAAAAGTAACTAAGGTGTCCCCTATGGTGTAGCATGGTTCAGGTTCACCCACACAATATGGAAAATCTCGATCCCTAAGTTGTTTGTTTTCAGATTCAGTCCTTATTATCATACAATCATAATCAAATCCTGAATAATCATTTTTCTTTTTCAATGGATCCAATTGATTTTCAGAATAAGATATCCGATAAAACCCCTCCTTATTTGGAATTCGTTCAATGAAAATTCTACCATACTTGCATAATATGAGTCCTTTAATTTCATTATTTTTTATAGTTATACTCACTCGGTTATTAGGATTATCCAAGCCTCTACCGGTATAGGTTTTAATCATTGGATATTTCCCAGATAGATATTGTGGCATCACAGGAGATTCATACATTTCAAAATTTATAAACTTTCCTTCTGGGGATGGAAAATCCATTAAAATATCAGACCTTTCTTTTTTGTTTATTAGAGGAGATCTAGTGAGGGTAGAAATCAATTTCTTCTCATCAAGATGATATTCAACTGATCCTTTATTTTTGAGATTTGAGAACTCATGGTTCAATCTCAGCTCCCACAATTGACCAGTATTTTGACTGGATATATCATGGATCCCGTTTGACAATAAAAAAGAAAATAAAAATAAATATTTGAAACTATTCATTCTATACAACTTTTACTTCAACAGCACCATC
>DPYO01000038.1:6543-6771 GCA_003535775.1 Fidelibacterota bacterium
ATCTGGTAGAGGTAGACTCCAGCGCTTACAGGCTTACCATGCATGTCGGTTGCGTCCCATTGAACAGACTTGTCTCCTGCCTCCTGGGTTGTGTTAACCAGCTGGGTTACTTCTTTTCCTATTAAGTCGTATACTGTAAGTGTAACCTTTGCCCGCTCTGGAAGGTCATATCTGAGGCTTGTGATCGGGTTGAATGGGTTGGGGTAATTCTGATGCAGTGTATAGGCA
>DPYO01000038.1:7146-7269 GCA_003535775.1 Fidelibacterota bacterium
ATCTCACCAGTACCTTCAAGAGTGTATTCTTTACCGCTTTCAGAGGTCAGTACCCAATTCAAATGCTCTCCTGCATCTAAAACCACATCGTAACTGATGGTAAGAGTTTGAGATGGGTTCATT
>DPYO01000049.1 GCA_003535775.1 Fidelibacterota bacterium
TTTGAAGAATTTAAAGGAACTGGAAACATGGAATTGGTCCTAGATAGACGACTGAGTGACCGGCGAATTTACCCATCTTTCGATATAATCAAGTCTGGTACGCGAAAAGAAGAATTACTCCTGTCTAAAAAACATCTTGGGAGAATCTGGATTCTTAGAAAACTTCTAAATGAAATGAAAGTGATTGAAGCAATGGAGTTTCTTCAGGATCGTATGAGGCGCACAAAAAATAATGAAGAATTTATGGATACAATGAATTACTAAACTTTTTTTCTTTTAATTGATAATCTGTTATTTATATGAAAAATTCAGAATATTTTATAAAAACTGGTGAGCCGGCATCAGTTATCGTCAGGTTAATAACTGATAAACCGGTGAAAAAAACGCCATACCAAGTGAAAGGCGTTTTTATAAAGCATTATCCTAAGGAAGAAATTACTCCCCTTTTGGATGGTCGGTACCGAAAGCACTTTCTCTATCCACGAGTCCAAGTAAAAATACTTAATGAACAGATATACATAATAGGAATTGACAAAGCAGCAGATATTGTCCTTGCTTTTTCAAAAAAGATCCAATCTTTAAATTTTGGGAATATCACTTTCCAAGTACTGGATATAGAAACTGAACACTACACAAAACAATTCAAAATAATTGATCGACTGCTTCGATACCGTTTTATTACTCCTTGGATTGCATTAAATCAAACCACGGGAAACAATTATCACTCATTAAATAATGCAGAACGAAAAAATCATTTAAATCGGCTTCTTGGGCAAAATATAATTTTTATAGCACGAGAAATGGGTGTTTCTATCAACCAAAAAACATATACAAAATTATTACTGAATTCACTGTTCCCAAAACCTTTAGATGATAATGGCTTGGGTGCGTTTTATGGGGGATTTCAAACAAACTTTATCTTGCCTAATTACATTGGTCTCGGCAATGGAATTACCCGGGGTTACGGCACAATCTACGGACTTTATAATCTCGATGAATTTAACTTTGATGATAAAACCTTTCTGAAGGAAACTCAAAATTCAAAACCAATGGAAATAAAGAAAACAGATCCCGATTTAGCAACCATTGATATTGATCAAATACAAAAAACTAATAATAGATTTACTCCTAAAAAGCAGGAGAAAAGAAAAAAAGAAGGCCCCGTAAGAGTACCAAAAAAAGAAAGTAAAAACAAATCAAACCTGACTAATGTTCCCAAACCTAAAAAACAAGAAGAAGTTATGGATGAATCAAAATTTAACAGCCCTGAATATCATAAAAAACAACATAAATTTTGATGTCCGTATACTCTTTCTAATTAATTAAAAATAACTAAAGGATTTATCTACTATAATTAAATATATTTCCCGACTTTGAAACGTGCTATATTATTATTTATGTTATCGAGAATCAATTTGAGAATCAAACAGGAGCTCATGGGATGAAAACAAAAATACATCCAAACTATACTCTTGGTAAAGTACATTGTGCCTGTGGAAACGAATTTCAAGTTTACAGTACAATAGGCGACCAACGAATTGAGATCTGCAACCAATGCCATCCGTTCTATTCTGGACAGCAAAAACTTGTAGATACTGCTGGACGTATCGAGAAGTTTCAGAAAAAATATAGCAAAAAAACCACTCAGTAGCTATAAATCCTTTCTTGATAGCTCCTTGGGGAAACAAAATTCCTTTGGAGCTATTATTATTTTATATGAATAATTCGATTTTATTGACATTAATGAAACCATCCATTTTGGTGGGTGGTCAGGCTGTCATTGATGGCGTAATGATGCGTGTCCCTGGGGCATATTCCACTGCAGTTCGAGATTCAGATAAACTCATCAAGATAGAGCGCTATGAATTTGTTTCGCTCACAGAGAACTCGTCTTTTTGGAAAATTCCAATATTCAGGGGTATGGTATCTTTATTCGAATCAATGAAAATAGGAATAAAAACCCTCCAATGGTCTGTAGATATTTCTATACCAGAAAAGGAAGCTAAAGAAGAGAATAAACTCCTAAATTGGCTTACAACCACCTTTGCAATAGTTCTTTCTGTTGTATTGTTTATGGTCTGTCCTTACTGGATAATAACTCACTTATTCGATATTGAAAAAAAAGCAATGCTTTTCAATCTCACAGCCGGGTTGATGCGAATCACTTTCTTTCTTCTTTATTTGATGGCCATTTCCATGCTGAATGATGTAAAGAAACTTTTTCAATATCATGGTGCCGAACACCGAGTCGTCTATAATTTTGAATCTGGGAAAGACGTAACCATTAAAAATGCACAATTGTTTTCAACTCAACACTCCAGGTGTGGAACCAGTTTTATGTTCATTGTATTACTTTCCACAATTCTTGTTTTTGCACTTATTGATACGATAATAATGGGGATTTCAGGACAGATTAACCTCTGGGTGCGGCTCATGTTCCATCTTCCATTGCTTCCCCTTGTGGCAGGGATTGCTTATGAAATTATCAAACTGACAACACAAAGTAAGAACGCTTTGTTCCAATGGATACAAAAACCGGGGCTTTGGCTGCAAAATATCACGACAAAACCACCGGAAGACAGTATGGTGGAAGTCGCAATTACAGCTTTAAAGTCTGCTTTTGGTGATAGATATGAAGAGGTTTCCGGAAGTGAATATGTGGCAGAGATAATCAAATGAAAGACAAACTTAAATCAATAATAGAACGGTTTGAAGAATTAGATAAACTTCTAATAGACCCTGACGTAGTAAAAAATCAGAATCAGATCAAGAAAATAGCCAGAGAACGCAGACAGCTTGAACCCATTGTTCTAAAGGGGAAAAAACTATTATCTGTTAACCATCAGATAGAAGAAGGTCAAAATATCCTTTCAGAAAGCGATGAGGAACTGAAACACATAGTCAAAGAAGAGTTCCCAATGCTTGAATCCCAGCGGAAAAATTTGGAAGAAGAACTAAAAATACTCATGCTTCCTCATGATCCAAATGATGAAAAAAATACAATTGTTGAAGTTCGTGCCGGAACTGGAGGAGAAGAAGCAGCACTTTTTGCCGCTAATTTATACCGAATGTACAGCAAATATGCAGAGCGTTCAGGTTGGAAGTATGAATTAATGAATATGAACGTGACAGGAATCGGTGGCTTTAAGGAAGTTATATTTTCAATTGAAGGGGAAGGCGCCTATGGAAAACTAAAGTATGAAAGTGGCGTTCACCGAGTACAGCGGGTACCAAAAACAGAAACCAGTGGCAGAATTCACACTTCTGCTGCGACAGTAGCTATCATGCCGGAAGCAGAAGAAGCAGACATTGAATTGAAAGAAGCAGATCTAAAAATTGATACATATCGTGCCAGTGGTGCAGGCGGTCAGCATGTGAACAAGACAGAATCTGCAATCCGAATCACACATATCCCTACTGACCTCGTTGTAACTTGCCAAGATGAATCATCCCAGCATAAAAATCGTGCTTCTGCCATGAAAGTCCTTCGTTCGCGACTCCTTTCCATGGAACAGGAACGTATTGCTAAAGAACGAGCAATAGAGAGGAAATCTCTTGTCTCAACTGGAGATCGATCCGCAAAAATACGTACGTATAATTATCCTCAAGGACGGATTACTGATCATCGAATTAACTATACATGCCACCAGTTAGATTTTGTCCTGGATGGCGGTTTGGGAGAGATCATCGAACAACTTCAGCTAGCAGACCAACAAGAGAAGATGAAAACAGAGTAAATGCAAACTTTAGCCCGCACTTCTGAAAACAACTGCAGGGTTATCGATCTGATAGGATGGACGGAAAAATATTTTCTGTCAAAGGGATTGGAAAATGGTAGAAATACAGGAGAAATACTACTCCAGCATCTCCTCGATTGTAAGCGCGTTGATCTCTATTTTGGCTCCGAAAAACAGTTAACCCAAGATACAATTAAGACTTTCCATTCCTGGATACAAAGACTTATCAAGAACGAACCCCTCCAATATATCACAGGGACCATAGAATTTTATGGCTTGGAATTAATGATTACTCCCGCTGTATTCATTCCCAGGCCAGAGACGGAGCGGGTTGTTGATATAGCACTTCAGATACTGAAAACCGTCATATCCCCGAAAATTCTTGATGTGGGCACTGGTTCAGGATGTATTGCAATTGCTCTTGCCAACGAACTCCCAGAGGCATCTGTTACGGGAATTGATATTGATCTAAATATGCTAAAATTAGCTCAAAAGAATTCTGATCTTCATAAAATAAACAATATAATTTTTAAACAGATGGATATTCAAAAAGAAATTCCAAAAGAATCGTACAATCTAATCGTATCTAATCCTCCCTATATTCCTTTAAACAAAATATCAGATCTAGAAAAAAATATTAAAGATTTTGAACCTCATATTGCTTTGACTGACGGTGCAGACGGATTAACATTTTACCATAGGTTAGCTTCAGTTGCTTCAAAAATCCTTCATTCTAATGGATACCTTATAATGGAAGTAGGACAGGGAAACCATCCCAAAAAAGCATTGAAATTGTTTAAGAATAATGCTTTCGTATCCAATAAACTTATCCAGGATTACAACGGGGATGACCGTGTACTAAGGGTACAATCCGTGTGAAAACTATTATAGCTCATATTAGACTTTTTCGCCCCTTGAACCTTCTTACTGGTGCATTCTCTGTATATGTCAGTTCTGCTATTCTTCGATCCCTTTACCAGACTTCGGAACTGACCTTTGCAATCCTTACAGTTGTATGTTATAATGCAGCAGCAAACTCTTTAAATGATTTTATTGATTTCAAGATTGACCAGGTAAACCGCCCAGACCGACCCTTGACAGCCGGTTTAGTAAAACGGAATACGGCTCTTGTTTTTTCAGTCCTTCTTTTCGTTGGGGGAAGTGTTACTGCATTGTTTCTCTCTAAACTAGCTGCCATGATAGCAATACTGATTGTACTTCCACTTATCATTTCATACAATTTGAAGCTAAAACAATTACCACTAGCAGGAAACATAGTTATTGCTCTTGTTCTTGGGTTGACATTTGTTTTTTCCGGTGCAGTATTTGGAAATATAAAGCCTATGATTATTCCATGCTTCCTTGCCTTTGGACTTACTTTGGTTCGTGAACTTGTAAAAGATATTGAGGATATGGAAGGAGACCGCCTGGCCGGATTAACCACATTTCCAATAATTGCCGGTTTTAATCGTGCGGGAAAACTTACTGCCTTATTTTCTGTGATGATTGGAGTTGGTGCACTAGCTCCATATATGGTGGGTATCTATTCTTTCTGGTATCTCGCATTTCTTGTTTTGGGAGTTGAAACTCCATTGGTTATACTTGTAGTTTTAATTATGAAATCACCTGAAAAAATAAACTTTTCCCTTGCCTCAAAAGTGCTCAAAATAAGTACTATATTGGGAATTATTGCAATTTATTACGGTTCTACTTATGTCTAAAGACTTCGTACATCTACATAATCATTCCGATTACAGTCTGCTTGATGGTGCACAGAAAATTAAGCCAATGGTTCAAAAAGCCAAAGCTCTTGGCATGCAATCAATTGCCTTGACAGACCATGGTAACCTGTTCGGCGCCATGGAATTTTATTCCTGCTGTAAAAAAGAAGGAATAAAACCCATAATCGGGATGGAAGCTTATATTATTGGGCGGGGAAGCCGCCTAAACAGGGAAAAGGTCAGCGGGATTAAAAATAAAGTATATCACATTGTTCTCCTTTCAGAAAATATCCAAGGCTACAAAAATCTCATGAAATTATCCACTCTTTCCTATTTGGAGGGGTTTTATTACCGTCCTCGGATGGACAAAGAAATACTGAGAAAATATTCTGAGGGGCTCATTGGTCTGTCCGCTTGCTTTGGTGGAGAAATTACAAACCTCCATCTAGAGGGAATGGATAACGAAGCCCAAAAGGCTGCCGAAGAATATGTTGATATTTTTGGAGAGAAAAATTTCTTTTTTGAGATCCAGCGTCATGGGATGGAACAAGATCACGCATATGAAAAGAATCTTATTCTCGCCCAGAAGATGGGCATTTCCTACGTGGCAACAAACGATGTTCATTACACCGAAAAAGACCACTGGGAAGCACATGATATTTTAATCTGTCTTAATGGTAGCAAGAATCGGGATGACCCCAACCGCATGCGGTACAAACCAAAAGAATTTTATCTTAGGTCTCCTGAAGAAATGAGATCTCTTTTCAGTGATATGCCGGAAGCTTGTGATACAACTATGGAAATTGCTGATCGATGCAGCCTGGATCTCATTTTTGGTAAATATCACCTTCCTTCTTTTACCATCCCAGATACTTGTCCAGAAAAGAATTCAGATAAATTCCTTCGAAATCTCTGTGAAAAAGGACTTATTAAGCTCTATGATAAAATCACTTCTGAACTTCAGCAACGTTTAGATCATGAGTTAGAGATTATTGAACAAATGGGGTTCTCAGGATATTTTTTAATTACATCTGATTTTGTGAATTATGCTAAAAGTCAAAATATTCCTGTCGGTCCTGGCCGAGGTTCTGCTGCAGGCAGTTTAGTATCCTATGCCCTTGGGATTACAACCATTGATCCCATAAAACATAACCTCCTTTTCGAACGCTTTCTTAATCCAGAACGGATTAGCCTGCCGGACATTGATATTGACTTCTGCATTGAACGCCGGGGGGAGGTTATTGATTACATCAGGGAGAAATACGGAGAAAAATCCGTTACGCAGATAATTACTTTTGGAAAAATGAAAGCAAAACAGGTTATACGCGATGTTGGCAGAGTTATGGGATATTCTTTTGGAGAGGTCGATAAAATCGCCAAAGCAATCCCAGATGAATTGAACATTACTCTTGAATCTGCTCTTCAAAAAAGTCCCCATCTCAAAAAAATGGCGGACGGACCTTATAGTGAGTTAATGGAATTCTCTTTGATCCTTGAAGGATTAAACCGGCATGCTTCTACCCACGCTGCAGGGGTTGTGATCACCCCCGGGAAACTAACCAATTTTTCACCATTGTATAAATCTTCACAAGGTGATGTGACCAGTCAATATGATATGAAAGGACTGGAAGAACTGGGCCTCTTAAAAATGGATTTCCTTGGATTGCGGAATCTCACCGTAATTGATCGAACTATCAAACTTATCCAGAAACAAGGTATTGCAATTGATATAGAGGATATACAACTTGATGATCCTAAAGTCTATAAAATGTTTACAAAGGGACTCACCGTAGGTATTTTCCAGTTTGAATCTTCCGGAATGCGGGAATTTCTAAAAAAGCTCAAACCTACGTCAATCGATGACCTGATTGCCATGAATGCACTCTATCGACCGGGTCCAATGAAAAACATCAACGAATTTATCAGTCGAAAACATGGGAAAAAGAAAACCAGATATATTCACCCTAACCTGAAATCCATTCTTGAAGAAACTCATGGGATCATTGTTTACCAAGAACAGGTCATGGAGATTGCGAATAAAATCGCTGGCTTTAGTCTTGCTGAAGCGGACCTTATGCGGCGTGCCATGGGAAAAAAGAATAAAAAACTCATGGATGATATTTCAGAAAATTTTCTTGAAGGAGCCAAGGCTAACGGAATAAAAACCTATGTGGCCAAAGAGATTTTTTCTCTGATCGAAAAATTTGCACAATACGGGTTTAATAAAAGTCATTCAACTGCTTATGCCTATCTAGCCTACAAAACCGGCTTGCTGAAAACCAATTATCCTGCTGAGTTTATGTCTGCTAATCTTTCAAGTGAGATGTCCAATATCAACAGAATAGTTATTTTAATTAATGAATGCCAAAAACTGGAAATTAAAGTGGATTCACCCGACATCAATGTGTCTGCGGTACAATTTTATCCAGTTGATAAAAAAACAATTTCATATGGGTTAAACGCAATCAAGAACGTAGGAACGAAGGCACTGGAAAAAATAAAGGAAGAACGGAACAAAAATGGTCCGTTTAAAACTATTTTTGACCTTTGTTCAAGAGTAGATCAGCGTACAGTTAATAAAAAAGTACTGGAAAGCCTTGTTATGGCCGGTGCGATGGATTCTCTGGAAGGAACACGATCTCAAATGTTTGAATCTGTGGATCTTGCAATCAATTATGGTCAGAAAATCCAAAATGGTCATAATCAAAATCAAGTGGATATGTTTACCGGTTTATCCTCGGAAAAAAGACTTTTTTATGAGCCAAGCCTATTGGAAACCTCTGAATGGGATAAAAAAGATTGCCTTCAAAAAGAAAAGGAAGTTCTAGGGTTATACCTTTCTGGTCATCCATTGTTTGAATTTGCAGATGAACTGGAGGAGTTCAGTACGTTTGATTTTTCCGAAGAATCTAAAAGTACAGTTAAAACGCCTCTTCGCATTGGGGGGACCATCAATAATATCAAACACCACTTTGACCGAAAAAACAATCAAATGGCTTTCTTCGATTTGGAATGTCTTGGTGGGAAAGCAGAAATCCTGGCGTTCAGTGATACATTCGCCCGATTCAATAATCTCATTAATAACGGTGAGGTAGTATTTATTGTTGGAAAACCTGCAGACAGCGAAGACTTTAGCGATCTTAAGCTCATCGCAGAGAGAATTGTCAAGCTGGAAGAGGCAAGGAAATATTTTTCAAAATATATAAATATAAAACTTGACCCGTCTTCAGTGACCTCTGAAGATATTAACAAACTCTATGAAATTGCCCAGAAACACCAAGGAAACTGTGGGCTAGTGTTTCATTATCCGATGAATGGAAAAACCCAGAGAATCCTTGCCCATAATATTAAGGTGGCTCCAAATAAAAAGTTTTGTGATACCCTTCGAAAGCTGTACGGGAAACAAAACGTTTGGATTGAATGATTGCAGTTTTACAGCGGGTTACTCGAGGGAGTGTCTCCATTGACAATAAGGTAGTCGGGGAAATTAACTATGGATTGGTTATTTTTTTAGGTGTTATGAATACAGATAAAAAAAAAGATGGGGATTTTCTAGCAGACAAAATCGCTGATTTTAGAATTTTCAACGATAAAGACCATAAAATGAACCTGTCAGTTAAAGACGCAGGCGGATCAGCCCTGGTGATTAGCCAGTTTACCCTGTGCAGTAATTGGAGAAAAGGACGCCGGCCCAGCTTCATCAATGCTGCTTCCCCGGAAAAAGGAGAACAGTTGTACATAGATTTTATGGAGAGGCTCACGGCGAATGGACTCCTAGTAAAATCGGGGAGGTTCGGCGCTATAATGGAAGTAAACCTTATAAATGACGGGCCAGTTACGTTTGTGCTGGATAGCAAGAAGGTGTAACCCTATTTATTTCTTATTTGTAACTTCCCTTAGTAAAACATATTAAAAAACAATGCGAAAAATCAGAATTGTCATGGCAAAACCTGGCCTTGATGGTCACGACCGGGGAATTAAAATTCTTGCTTCTGCCTACCGTGATTCGGGAATGGAAGTGATTTATCTGGGCCTCCGGCAAACCCCAGAGATGATCGTCTCCGCTGCGCTTCAGGAAGATGCAGATGTAATCGCTCTGTCCAGTCTTAATAATGCTCACATGACAATTTTCCCCAAAGTATTGAAATTAATGAAAAAAAATGAAATAGATGATGTTCTGCTTACCGGGGGTGGAATCATTCCGGGGAAAGATATGGAGACTCTGCAAGATTTAGGGTCAGGAAAATTGTTCGGGCCAGGTACGCCCGTCCAAGACACAATTGATTACATTGAAAATTGGGTGAAAGAAAACCGAAGATGATTGATTTAAAAAACAAAACAGCCCTTGAGTTTTATTTTGCCGATCATTTCGACACAGTTTTATTTCCTGTTCTTGCAGATATTTACCTAAAGGAAGATGATCTAATCCGCGCAAAAAAAGTATGTGAAATTGGATTGGGATACAACCCTAAACATGCAGAGGGTCTCTATACATTTTCCAAAGTACATCTGGCAGAAGGGGACCTTAAAGGGGCAGAAAAAGTTTTAATAACTCTACTGAATACAGGATCAATTCATCTCCAGGGGTACATTATGCTCGCTGGTATTCAGAAAGAGTTAAAACGAAATGTAAATACTATAGAATCTAGCTGGAAAGAAGTCTTGAAAATTGATCCTCATCATTCAGATGGGCTGGAATATCTTCAAAATCTGAAAAAAAAATCTAAAAGTGGGAATAAAACCAAGAAAAAAAATACCCGAAAAAAATCATTGGGTACACCAAGGCCCATGAAAGCAGAAGACCTAGAATCCTTATCAATCAGCCCCAAGCTTGCAACCTTTACTTTGGTTAAAGTCCTGGAAGATCAGGGACTGTTTTATCAAGCGTTAGACGTCCTGGATATCCTTGAAAAAAAAGGAAAAAATACCAAGCGAATTACACTGGAAAAAACTAGAATACAAAATCGTCTTCCACACCATAAAAATTAATTTAATCAAATATAATAATCAATATTAAAGACAATGAGTGAACACATTTTCCTTCGCAGACAGGACTCACTAAGACAGAAACTTAATGAACAAAACTTGGATGGTATACTTAGTTCCAACTTGACTAATATACGCTATCTCTGTGGTTTTACAGGTTCAGCAGCCTCCTGTTTGATTACACCGGATGAGGCCTATTTTATTTCTGATGGCCGCTATGAAATTCAATCGAAACAACAAGTAAAAGGGTTAAAAAGGTTTATTGATTTTGGTTCTCATTTAAAAATTATTAAAGACAACAACCTTATCCCAAACGGATTAAAAGTGGCCTTTGAAGGTGATCATATATCTGCGAATTCTTATAAAAAGTTATTAGAAAGTTTCCCAAATGTCCGTTGGGAATCCACATCTATGATCCTAGAGCAGATGCAGGCTGTCAAAGACGATACTGAGCTGGAAGCTATCCGTACGGCAGTGAAAATTACAGATTCTATTTACACAGAAATCCTTCCCATGCTTCGTGTTGGAGTTACCGAGAAGGAGATCGCCAATCATTTAGTCCTCAGATATAGGCAGGAAAGCGATGGTGAGGCATATCATCCCATTGTTGCCGGTGGACCGAACAGTGCTTTACCTCATGCTATCCCCTCTAATAGAGTTTTTCAAAAAGGCGACTTTATCCTCATTGATGCCGCAGCCAAGTATGCAGGTTATCATGCTGATATGACCCGAACCTCAGTGATGGGTTCAGCTGATGATAAACATCATGAAATCTATACTATTGTAAAAGGCTCCCAGCAATCCGGTTGTGATGCAGCCCATGCAGGCGTACCATGCACTGAAATAGATAAAATTACACGTGATTATATAACAAAAAGAGGATATGGAAAATATTATAATCACGGTACTGGACATGGTTTGGGGTTAGAAATTCATACTGAACCACGGCTAAGTCATCTTAGCAAACAAATCTTACAAGAAAATAATGTGGTAACAATTGAACCTGGAATTTATCTCCCAGAATGGGGCGGAGTACGAATAGAAGATGATCTTATTATCGGGAAAGAGAACAGCGAGATATTAAACCAGACAACGAAAGAATTAGTAATTCTTTAATTCTTTGGTTGAATCATAAAATTTATGTTTGGATTTGATAAGTCAGTTCTTTCCCCTTAAAGTCAATATAAATAGGCAATTAAAGCACCCCACAAACACTCTTTTAACTAATTTTTTGATTCTGAATTGCAAAAGAAAATAACCGGGATCTTCTTTGATATTGGAGGTGTGTTGCTCAATATTCATCCCGAGAGAACAATTCAACACCTGAATAACTGCACCGGAATTTCAAAAGAAATTATTAAAACTGCATTCTCTCATGAAATTCATAACAATTATGAAAAAGGTGAGATAAATAACCAGGAGTATTTTCAATCTATTAAGCGGGCTCTTCCCAAAACTGACTCTCTCTGCGAACCTGATTTTTGGGAAGCCTGGGGGATGCTTCTGGGAGAAGAAACAAGCGTTTCCCCTGTTCTTCGATCATGTTCAAAACATATTCCTATATGGCTTTTATCTAATACCAATCCTTATCACATAGAACTGGGGGAAAAGCGCTTCTCTTTTTTACCCCTGGTCATAGGTTCAGTGTTTTCCTATGATGTGGGATATCGAAAGCCTGATGAAGATATCTTCCGTATTGCTTTAAACTTGGCAGAAAAAACTCCGGGAGAAGTACTTTTTATTGATGATGACCTGAAGAACGTAAACCAGGCTCGTAAAATCGGGCTGAATTCTCACCATTTTATATCTACAGAATCACTGAAACAAAAAATGATAGAATTAGGTTTGTCTTTTCTAAAGGATGATTCAACATAACCAAATCATAATATACGATGAACATCATACCTTAAATTATATGGAAATTGATTTCAGTTCTTCCTGAAGTTTAGCCACTTCGATAATAGCTTCAGTAGGATCTTCTCCTGCTTCCTCTAATTCGCGTATTCGAATACGCATCTCTCTAATATTTTCTTTTATCGGATGTGCCTTTAAAGTATGAATACAGTCTTGAACAAGTGAAGTTAAATTGGACCCATCTATTCTATCCATGAGAATATTCGTTACCAACTTTCGTTCAACATCTGAATCAAACTGGGCTACGATAGCAGGATAATCAATTTCATCATAAATTGGAATAACCAGCTTTGCGAGTTTTTTTAATACTGGTTCTAAAAACAATTCTAAATGAACCTTTTTCCTGACAATCTGGCGATCATCAAGATTTTCGCCAGCGAGTATTTTTACCAATATCACCTGGGCTTTTTGAACTTTTGATGTCAGTCGAATTTCATTAGACTCCCTTGAAAAAGCTGGTATTGGCTCCTTTAGATTCCTTTGTTTTTGACTGTACATGTTTTTCAATAGGTCGCTCTCTTCCACCCGCATTTCCTGAGCAAGAGATTTCAAAAGGTCATCCCTGATAATTCCATCAGACACTCCTGCAATTTGGGACACAGCATCCCTGATAAATTCTGATCGCTGCACAGACGGTAAGGATTTAGCATCCTTCGTCTGAATATGAAATGGAAGTACAGGAACTGCTTTGTCCACAGCTTCCTTAAACCCATCTGCTCCTGATTTTCTTACCCAGTCATCAGGGTCCATTCCATTCGGGATTTGAACAATCTGCGGTTCAATCCCAAATCTCAAAAGCAAATAACCAGCCCGAACGGAAGCATCAATCCCTGCAGAATCACCATCATAAGCAAGAACAACGCGATGTGTAAATTTCCGTATTTGTAAAGCATGATGCTCCGTCAAGGCAGTTCCTGACAGGGCAATAACATTTTGAATTCCTGCCTGAAATAACTGAAGAAAATCCATATAACCCTCAACAAAAATAGCATAGCCATGTTCCCGGATTGGTTGTCGTGCAGAATGTAAACCATAGAAAATATCTCTTTTCCGATAGAGTGGAGTCTCTGGAGAATTTAGATATTTCGCCGGATCTTCAGGGTCCAAGGCTCTGCCCCCAAAGGCAACAACTCTTCCTGCTGTATTAAAGATTGGGAACATAATTCTTTTGCGGAAACGGTCAAAAGTGCCCTTCTCTGTTTTGAGAAATAATCCTGTTTTTTCAAGAGTCTCGTTTGACATTTTCTTCTTTTTCGCAAGGGTTAATAATTCGTTCCAGGTCTCATGTGCCAATCCAATCTTGAACTGTTCTAATATTTCTTTCTCCAGCCCACGATCAGATAAATAGGAAAGAACTGACTTCCCCTTTTCGGAAAAAAGATTTTTTTGATAAAGAGTCATCGCCATTTCGTGAAGCTCATATAAATTGGAAAAGAGCTCTTTCCCTCCTTTTACCTGAGTAAGCTGCACTTCAATTCCGTATTGTTCTCCTAACCGCTGAACGGCTTCTATGAATCCTATTTTTTCATATTCCATGATAAAGTCAATTGTACTTCCTCCTGTACCACAACCAAAACAGTGAAATATTTCCTTCGCAGGGGCAACGCTAAAAGACGGTGTTTTTTCATTATGGAAAGGACAGAGCCCAAAATAATTCTGCCCGCGTTTCTTTAGATCTACATATTTTGAAACAACGTCCAAAATGTCGGAAGCATCCCTGACCCGTTCTATTATCTCTTGAGCAACCCTTGCCATCATTGATTTATTTCTTTGTCTGTTTCCATCATAGTCTTGATAAAATTTTCACCTTTTTCAAATGGATCTTCCCAGTGAAATATTTTTATAATATTGATTCTTGCCTGCGTCAGAATCCTGGCTAAGCTGGACTCTTTATATACAATTATTGACCACTCATCCTTTGGTGAGATATCCAAAAACAAGACAATGAGACTTACAACAATTGATCCTTTTAATAACCCAAACACAAAACCTGTTGATCTGTTTATCCATCTCGTACCTTTTGAGACAATAAGAAAATTAACCATTCTTGTCAAGACTCTCGTGATTAACAGGATAAACAAAAAAATAACCATAAAACTGGTTAAGAGCAATACCCACGCATCAATTTCCAACCACAGGGAAATATTTCCGGCCAAAACAACGTAATATCTCATGGCAGTCATTGCTGAGAGTATTAGACCAAGAAGTCGTCCCAATCCTTCGACCAGCCCCTGTTTGAATCCAAGAATCCCCAACCATAAAATAAAAATGGCGGAAAGTCCATCAAGAAATAAAATCATTGTTCATCCACCAAATAATTCCCCATAAAATTTTATTATGCAAAAATGATCATCAACAAAAATAGACAAAACTCTTGTCAAGATCAGGACAATAATTCTCTCAATATATCCTGAGCTATTTTCCCGTCAATTTTTCCCGCACCTTTTTTCATAACCAGGGGCATAACCTTACCAAGATCAGACATGGATTCTGCCCCAGTTTCTTTTACTGTTTCCCGTACCAGCCGGCGCACTTCTTCCTCACTCATCGCTTGTGGCAAATATTCCTCTATAATAGATAATTCCTTCGTTTCAGTTTCAACAAGATCATTCCGACCACCCTGCTTATACATTTCAATCGATTCCCGTCGCTGTTTTGCCAATGATTGAATAACTTTAATTTCTTCCTGTTCAGTCAGTTTATCTCCCTTGTCAATGTACCTGTATTTCAACTTCCCAATAATATTTCTCAAAGCATTGATTCTCTCCTTTTCCTTTTCTTTCATTGCTTTGTACATATCTTTTTGAATTTTATCAACTAAAGGCATAATTCCTTTTTCCTTTTTTTTATTTTAAGTCTGGTCTATACGTTTCATTGCCATAAGTAATTGATCCTGGTCAGTTTCAAAACCAATGAATCGCCTTCCGGTCTTCTTTGCCATAATCCCAACGCTTCCTCTCCCCATAAATGGATCTACAACCCAATTCAATTTGAAACTGCTGACAGTAAAAATCCTCTTAAGCACCTCTTCAGGTTTCCCTCTTTCAAATTGATTTTTTGTGCCAATTTGAATATCAATAATATCTGCCCAAAAATTATTTAATTGCTGTTTTTGTTCGGCCTCTTTTAAAGAGGAAACTTTTTTCTGATCAAACATGAATTCATTGGTTTTAGTTGCAAACCAAATATCAGACAGAACATTCCGCCATATCACTAATCGAGGCTGGTCTTTTGCCTGGTTGTTTCTCCATGTGATTCGGGACTGAATATTAAAATTATTGCTCAGCAATGCATGATACATTCCGGAATAGCGCCATCCGCAAATAAGGTACATTGATCCTGTCGGTTTTAGAACACGGAACGATTGTTCTAGCCACTTCTCATTCCACTGATAGTATTCCTGGAGAGTCAATGGCGGATTTTTTTCGCTGGCGTCCTTCCAGGGACTTTCCGGAGGATTCGTTACAATGAGATCAATTGTGTTGTCCGGGAGTCTCGCAAGACCTTTGATCCCATCTGCAAGAAACAACCCCTCCTCCATTTGATTTCGGGTCATTTTGATTTCATTTTCCTGCCGTACGGCAGGAAGATAACGATTTAAATCAGAAACTGTCATTCCGCTTACCGCTTCAAGAGGATTGGTAAACAAAGGATTAAATGCTTCTTTTTTAGGACCATTCATGGAACAAATTTATCACAGGCAAATCTTTCTTCATAAAAATGATTCGATTATAAAGTCCGCTATTGACTTCCACTATCTATCACCAGCAATTTTACAGTATGAATCAAAAGAAAAAAGTACTGTTTATCTGTACAGGAAACTCTTGCAGATCCCAGATGGCAGAAGGACTCCTTAGAGACATGGCGGGGGATAGCTTTGATGTGTTCAGTGCTGGTACTCATCCAAGCAAGGTTCATCCAATGTCAACTGCTGTAATGGCAGAAGATGGGATTGATATTTCTGAACATACCTCAGACTTTATAGATGACTATCTGAATAAAGGTATTAATATTGTAATAACTGTTTGTGATTCCGCTGACAGCCTTTGTCCATCCTTTTCCGGTGATGTTGAGCGAATTCACTGGAGTATTGATGACCCTTTTCAAGGATGGGATATAAAAAATAATAAAATTGATTCTTACAGAGAAACACGGGATATTCTAAAAAAATATATAAAGGAATTAATAAAAAATCACTTATAAATACAAATTTATATAATGAAAGTTACAGCAAAAAATTCGGCAACCGGGAAAACATGGGAAGATGTTCAAACGGTTGTATTAGCAAAAAAACTGTAATAAATGTATAAATACAGCTTTTTTTCTTTATAATACTTTAATTAGAACCCCATTCCCATTCTCAAGTTCAGGCTCCCAAAATGATCCTGTCCAGGGATGACGTCTTTTGCAAATGTATAACGATAGAATAAAAAAGTGTCTAACATTAATACTTTAAACTGAAGCCCTGATTGAATATGAAATCCA
>DPYO01000071.1:0-357 GCA_003535775.1 Fidelibacterota bacterium
GCATTTTAAGGTCTATTTCCATGGCGGAATATAGCTTTTTCACCATGAGAATCCTGCTTAGTTTTCTGTGTTTTATTTAGATAATATTCTGTATTCTGAACGGTTCGAAAGGTAAAAACATCCTCAAGAAAAGATGAAACTTTATTTAAACTCCATTTCTTTGCTCATGAAAATAAATTTTAAACTAGGAACAAAAAAAAACCAATAACAATGCCATGAGTATGGGTAAACGATTATTGTGGGGTGGGCTTGGATGGGTCATGGGAGGCCCAATTGGGGCTGTTATCGGGTATGCCATGGCCTCTATTTCTGACCAGAAGGGGGGATCATCTTTTGGGAGTTTTAGAACCGCAAGTT
>DPYO01000071.1:684-3047 GCA_003535775.1 Fidelibacterota bacterium
AAGACCCTATCCACGGACGAAACCCGGCGATTTTATCGTTTCTTTTCTGGTCCTTTTGGGTGCCGTAATGAAAGCCGATAAACAACTGCTGAAATCCGAATTAGATTACGTTAAACAATTTCTCCAGAAGCAGTTCGAAACAAATGACGTAAAAGATTTCATGATCCTGTTAAAAGATATCCTGAAACAGGATTATCCTCTTCGGGATGTCTGCCGACAGATTCAGCGATCAATGGATCACCCAAGTCGCTTGGAACTGGTACACATCCTTTTTGGCCTTTCCCAGGCAGACGGACATATTCACCCTGATGAGATCAAAGTCATCCACACAATTGCAGGATATTTGAACATAAATGAAAATGATTTTATTTCTATTCAGTCTATGTTTGTGCGGGACACACACTCTGACTATAAAATATTGGAAGTCAGTCATTCCGCCACCGATGGAGAAATTAAAAAAGCTTACCGCAAAATGGCCTCAAAATACCATCCAGACAAAGTAACACATCTTGGAGGAGATCTACAGGACCTGGCTGAAGAAAAATTTAAAGCTGTGAACGATGCTTATCAATCCATTAAAAAAGACCGGGGAATGTCCTGACCATCCCATGAAAAAAGAGGACCCAGGAAAATATCCTTTTACCCGGGGGCTTTACTCCGATATGTACCGCAAGAAACTCTGGACCATGCGTCAATATGCCGGATTTACAACAGCAGAGGAATCAAACAAACGCTTTCAATATCTTCTGGATCACGGTGTGACCGGACTCTCCGTAGCTTTTGACCTTCCCACTCAAATCGGATATGATTCCGATAATCCCATGGCAGAAGGTGAGGTAGGAAAAGTTGGAGTGCCAGTCACTTCCCGAAGAGAGATTGGACTGCTCTTCGATAATATTCCGCTGGACAAAGTGTCCGTCTCCATGACTATAAATTCCACTGCAGCGACTTTGCTGGCATTATATATTGTTACCGCTGAAGAAAGAGGCTTTTCTGCTTCAAAACTACGAGGTACAATCCAGAATGACATTCTTAAAGAATTCATCGCCCGGGGAACCTACATATATCCACCGGAACATTCAATGCGGCTGGTGACAGATGTTTTTGAATTTTGCTCCAATCATATCCCTAACTGGAATACTATTTCCATCTCCGGTTATCATATCCGGGAAGCTGGAAGTACCGCCGCACAAGAACTTGCCTTCACCATCGCAAACGGCATTGCCTATGTTCAAACAGCAGTTGACAGGGGTCTTGACTGTAATAAATTCGGAAAGCGATTGTCATTTTTTTTTAATGCTCATAACGATTTTCTCACGGAGATTGCCAAGTTCCGGGCAGCCAGAAAGCTATGGGCAACAATTATGAAAGAACGATTTGGTGTTACCAATGAAAAAGCATTACACTGTAGGTTCCACGTTCAAACAGGAGGCTCTACCTTGGCAGCCCAGCAGATAGAAAACAATGTGGTTCGCACTACCATTCAGGCAATGTCTGCGGTGCTGGGAGGAGCCCAATCCCTTCACACGAACAGCAAAGATGAAGCTTTAGCACTGCCTACTGATGAGAATGTCCGCTTGGCGCTCCGTACCCAGCAGATTATCGCCTACGAATCGGGGATTACCAATCATCCTGATCCCCTAGCAGGAAGCTATGTCATAGAAGAATTAACTGATAAACTGGAATCAGAAGCACGGCAATTGATCCAGGAAATTGATAACCTGGGTGGTGCAGTCAAAGCTATTGAAGCGGGCTGGATTCAAAACCAAATAGCCCGGAGTGCTTATGATTACCAACAAAAAGTGGATTCCAAAAAACATATTGTTGTAGGGGTCAATCGTTTTCAGGAAGATTCCCCCAGGGAGCTTGACTTACAATCAATCGATACGGATGCTGTCAAAGACCAGATTAAGGCAGTGAAAAAGTTCAAGCAAGAAAGGGACAATAATCAAGTCAAGAATTATTTGGACAAATTGGAAACTGGTTCCAGAGGAAATGATAACCTCCTGCCCCTGATTATCAAATGTGTAAAAAACGATTGTACCATGGGTGAAATAGCCGATACTCTCCGCTCTGTGTTTGGCGAATATAACCCCACTTTCTAAATAATAACTTCTGAGACTCACTGGTCTGTGACCTTTCGTATTTACAAAAATTTACGATTTCAAAGAGAAAAACTGGCCCTTTTTACTTCCCTCATTTTTAACCCAATGATAATATCACTGGGTGCTTTTGGAATCCTCATTTTTGATCGCCCACATATTTCTGAAAATGCTAATGTAATCTTCTTTTCCTGTTTTATTTTTTCCAACTTAATTCCTGTACTAACTGTACTTATCCTGAAAAAAACTGGAAGAATATCG
>DPYO01000071.1:3426-6057 GCA_003535775.1 Fidelibacterota bacterium
ATAGTCTATTCCGGAATAGGATTCCTTATGTTGAATTCTCTGGATGCAGGAAATCTTACACAAGGACTTATGTTCTGTTATATGATCAACACAATCATAATTATGTTCATTACCAGATACTGGAAAATATCCATTCATGCTTTCGGGGTTGCAGCCCCCATCGTTGCTCTATGGATTCACGGTGCTCATTTCCCAATTTTGATGAGCGGGATGATGATTCTGGTGGGATGGTCCCGTGTCATCTTAAAAGCCCATAGCGTATCACAGGTTTTCGCCGGACACCTTTTGGGATTATTGCTGACCTGGATACAACTACATTTATTTTTTCTGTAATATTAAAATTGGGATAGAATTAAGGAAGAACTCAGAACCTGTATAATGGAGAAATCTTTATTTCTACCTCATAGTTCGGGAATTCATTTGCTAATGAATCCTCAATTTCTCGGCAACAGGCAATCGTGCCACTCTGATTAAGGCTGGCAGAGGTATTCACTCCAAACAGAATTACATTATGCTTCTCCGTTTCAATGACCCGCAGATCGTGCCAATCGGTGATCCGTTCATCCTTGCTCCAAGTTACATTTAAAAAGGAACCTACTTTTTGCACCATAGGATTCTCCGGTTGGACAGGATCAATATGTACGGTCGGTTCCACATTATAGGCTTTGCCCAATACTGTTTCCACTTCCTCAGCAATATCGTGCGCCCTCCCCTGGGTTTCTGCGGCATTTATTTCAATATGAATACTGACAAACCTTTCCCGTCCATACCGATGGATGGAAATATCATGAGCCCCCAAAATTCCGTCAATTTTTTGAACGATACTTCTAACATCCTCTACTTCTTCAGAGCTTGGCGGTTTCCCAATTAAATCATCAATAGCGCTCTTGGAAATTTGGATGCCTGTCCAGATAATAAATAAAGCTACTCCCAATCCTACCCAGCCGTCTGCCTGATGATATCCAAACCTGCCTGCGATCATTGCCACGATAACCATGAAGGATGAAATAGCATCAGCCCGGTGATGCCAAGCATCAGCATGGAGAGTCCCCGAAGCAATCTTGGCAGACAGGAATTCTGCATACCTAGCGGTAACTTCTTTTAATAAAATCGTTCCACCAATTACTGCAATCATCCACCATTCCGGGTATATGGCACTGGGGGATATAATCCTGCTTACAGCAGATTCAATGAATTCAATTCCCGCAACACACAAAAGAATGGCAATGATCAGGGTGGCAATATATTCCGCACGCCCATGACCATATGGGTGTTCTTCATCGGCCGGTTTTTCCGACTCATGAAAACCCCAGATCACCACACCGGAGGATAATACATCAGATAATGTATGGACGGCATCTGCCAATACACTAACAGACCCTATAAGAAAACCAATGATAAGTTTGATAAAAAAAAGAAAACTGTTAATGGAAATCGAAATCCAGCCTTGAAACTTCCCAATACGGGTACGATAATTCCTGGCAGGTTCTTTACCCTGATGTACGAATTTTTCAGTGATTAATTCAAAAATAGGCATCGAATATTATTCCATTGTCACTTCTCTTGAACCAACCTTGGAAGGTGTAGTAATAAATCCTGTACATTCCACTCCGTGATTAATGAATTCTTTTTCCATCTCATATTTAATCTTTTTGGCCCTTTGGTGTGAGTTGGAAATTGCAAAAATCGCAGGACCAGATCCAGATATGGTACATCCATCTGCACCAGCTTTTACCGCTGCTAATTTAATATCTGCCAACCCCGGGATGAGCTTTGTACGGGCAGGTTCAAAGATCACATCAATTAAATTGTCTTTTAATAGAGCATAATCATTTTTACAGAAAGCGGCTGTTATACTAGCAGTGTTGGCCATATTGGTGATAAAGTTTTTTTTGTCAATTTTATTTGGTATTACATCTCTGGAATCTTTGGTAAGGATTTGAATGTTTGGAATTATCAGCACCAAAATAAGTTCATCAATTGTACCCAATTTTGATACTTTTAAAGGATCAATAGATTGAGTGAGAGTTGCACCTCCCAAAATAGAGGGAGCAACATTATCAGCAAAGTACCCTCCGCTAACGTAGGCTTCTCCCTTCATTGCTGCTAGTATGAGTTCATCTTCCGATAAACCACCATTAAATAATTTATTTACTGCATATGCACCTGCTGCCGCAGAAGCAGCACTGCTTCCTAATCCAGAACCAGAGGGCATTCCTTTTGTGAGGATCAGTCCCACTCCATTTTTTATACCCAAAGCACGAAGCGTTTCTTTTGCAGCAATTCCGGCTGTGTTTTTGTCAGGATCATTTGATATGTCATGATCTGCATTAAAAATATTTTCTATAACTACTTCATTTCCAGAAATCTCGCGAGCTTCAACTGTGTCTCCTAATCCATCGATCGCCAAACCCAAAACATCAAAACCTGGGCCAATATTACCAATGGAGGCGGGAGAAAAAACTTTTACTGAATTCATAAGTCTAACACCATTTCCAGAGAACGTAAAGAGGGATCAATGGTTTTGGTTTGATTGGCAAAAGTATTGGAGCTATCCTCATGATATTCTACCGATGCATTAGAAAATTTACTGCCATGTGCAGTAAGAATAACAACAACGTCTTCATTTAC
>DPYO01000104.1:0-3116 GCA_003535775.1 Fidelibacterota bacterium
TGTCAATATGAGATAGGTGTGCATAAATGGAAACAGAACGATATCCTGGGAGGAGATGAAATCCGTGATCTATATAGACAGATTGTCCAAGAAGAATATGTTCAAAAATATCCGAGGGCGTATTGCCGGTTTTTTTTGTTTTATTAAGCAATGATTGACGGAATTCAGGTGAGACTTCATTATAGTTATGATCTGCTCGAATGACAATACCGTCTGCCACAGCATGGATAGGCGTTCCCCAATCAATATAAAAATCAACTCCCCTGTGAATCCCGTTTCGATAAGCCCTTGGTGCATTTGGTAATAGTTTTGACAGCTTTGGTATAGGAGCACTATCACAGGGTTTCATCAGCTGAAGATAGTTTAATTCTTCAATGGAGGGAAAAGTGTATTTGATATTAAAAAGTGACGAAGTTTGAATACTCTCAGGATTACAATACCGGTTTAATATAGGATAAATAATTTCCCCAATTGATGCTGTGTCTACAGTATAGTAAAGGATGGTTGACTGCTCCGAAACATTTGCATTTTTCAATCTATAGTTAAATGCATTGGTAGGCAATTCAGACAAAACAATATTTCGTATTGCGACTCTGAGCGAATCATCTACAATAGGTGCTAACATCTTTGATAATAAAGAATCTGGGGGAAGAGATGGTGGGGCTTCGGATGAAAACAGCTCAGCCGTTCCAGATGGAATTGTAATGGTCATATTGATTTTATCATTAGAGTAATAAATGTCAGCTGGTTTCGTCCCCGGGCTGATTATGGGCTTTGGTTTGTTAACACACCCCCACAGAATTAATAATAAAACTAAGCAGAGGAGAGTACGGAAAAACGCCAAGTTTTTTTGATTAAACAGATTTTTGTATATGGTGGATTAAACGATTTATTCCATCAGTAAACACTTCTTCAGGAAGACCTTCTATGGAATCGATACAGGTTTCAGTGAGCATTGAATCTTTTTTCCTAGTGCCCATAAAGAAGACTTCATTAAAAAATATTTCTACCACAGGAAGTTTAATTAATTGGAGCGTTTCTTTTAGAACATATTCAAATTTTGCCCAGGCCATAGGTGCAATGAGGATTCCATCGGCCCAGTTTCGGTTTCTTTGTAGTGAAGTAATGACCCTTTCAATTTTGTGGGTCTGAAGAAATTTTAAATTAATGTTCTGGTTTCTTACTAGAAGGCGAAGGGCTTTATTTATTTTATCTAAAGTAATGCATTCTCCAGCCTGAGAAGATTTTTTACCTAAAAGATTAAGATTAGGTCCCTGTATTATTAGAAGGTTCATAGATGGGAATGATTGTCTATGTTAAGCATAAAAGATACAGATTGTAAGATCTATCTTAATGGAATTATGTGGCCAAGAACATATCCAACAACGATTCCAGTTAAGAGAGCAACAGTGAGAACCCTTGAGCTGGCAACCTCTTTTGTGTACCCTTTTTTTATGGCTAAAACAGATACAAAATAACCCAAAGCATTTAATATCCAGAAGAATGGGATTGTAAATACTTTTATAATAAAAGGACCAATCCATGGGATCAGAGCAATGAGAGCACCCAGTCCGGAAAACACCTGCGTGAATAAACCAAGGAGCAGAGTAAAAAAGACAACAGCCTTTTCATCAATCCCCATTTTAAGAGCAATAATAATACCACAAAGGAGAACTGGCCAGACAAGAAGATGTTTCTTGTTTTTCTTTAGGAAATCATTCAAGATTAATTATTGCTTTCATAGCTAATCCAGATATTTGAGCTGATGCCTGAATAATTTTTTTTTCACCAGATTTTTCTACCCACAGTTGTTTTATAAGATCAGACCGGGTAATATTTTCGCTAAAATAATCGGTTTGATCAAGAATTTTTATTTTATTTTCTGTTGAGTCAATATCCAGGCGATAATGATCACAAAAAATAGAATCATTTCCTGTCCACACATTAATGGAATCAGCCCACAGAAGCCGTGCCCTGAACAGCTCTCCCTCATGTTCCATCTGGTACCATTTTGTATCGAGGTCTTTGGCTTTTTGTCTGCTCACTCGGGCCAAAAGGGTAAAAATGGTTTGACAATCGTCGGATCGCCCCACAAGGGATGTGCCATAGAGAACCCCCTTTTGTTCCGGCATCCACACTCCCCTGAGTTTCTGTTTGAACTCTCCCTGATGAATCTTCTTTTCATAGAAGCGGATTCCGTACGTTACTGTGTCAAAAGTGGTTTTATAAAGGTTGTCGAAAGGCCAGAGATAGTTAATTAATCCGGTAGATTTTGTTGAGATTTGAATTGATTCACTATTGTTCTTTTTAAGATTTATTTCACCAATTTTAATACCCCAAACGGTCAGGTTATAGGATTGCCCAGGGAGAAAAGATAAAATAAAAACCCAAGCCATATAATTCATTGCTTGTGTTTTGGGTTTATTTCTATAGAAAGTCGATTTTTTTGTAAGAATCATTTTAAGCTTTCCAGTGGAATTTTCCTATAAGCCCTGAAAGACCAATGAGAGGAATATAAATAGGCTGGAAAAGTGACCAGACAATGAATGTTAAGATATTTACCGGCGTGTTAAATTTTGTGCTTCCCGCTTGAATTACAAGAGCATCAAAAAATATTTTTATACCTAACAAAACCGGCAAGAAAGAAAACATAGAAGGTGAAAAAAAACCAAACAACAAAGAGGTGTTGCACAGAAAAGCAGAAAAGAGGAAGAAGAGAAAAAAAACATTTTGGTTTGGTAGCTTGCGGGCATTAGAGGCCCAGCGGATTCTTTGGTTCAAATACTGTTTTATTGATAAAACAGGAGCTGTTTTTACAAACCCTTCTTTTGATGTGTTGAATGTAGCCGTGTGTTTTTTTGCAATGGATTGTACTAAATACATATCATCACCAGAAACCTGATGAGCAACAGGTGTAAATCCTTTAATCCGGTCAAAATCAGAACGGCGATAGGCAAGGTTTTGTCCGGAGCCAGACCAGGCATTTCTCCATCCAAGAGAGCCAGCATTTGCAGACATGAGCGCTAAGAAGTCCACTGCCTGATAATGACATAGAAATGACTTCTGTGATTGGTCTATTTCAGAATACCCAACAACAACCCCAGTATTTTTTTCAA